>RZYY01000058.1 GCA_009930115.1 Sphingobacteriia bacterium
TTCAGACGAAATAATTCTTATGAGTAATGATTTGTTTTTTTTCGTTAATTACATAAAAGGAAACTACTTATTTTATTTTATGATTTTTGTTCTGCTTTCTATAAATTATTATTCAATCAAAAAATTATTCCAGTGGACAAATCATAACCTCAACTGGAAAAAACAAAAAACAAATATGGTTTCTTTTATGACAACAACCATTAATGGATCATTAAAAGAAAGTTTTCGAGTTAAATTGTTTTCAAGTCCCCAAAAGGAAGCAGCCATTAATACGAAGATAGAACCAATAGAGAATTTAAATGATGTTAGATCTTCAAAAGATAAGATAATACTTGCGACTGTCACTAAAATGATTGCAATTCTTAATCGTTTTGGAATGACTTCTTTAAATATAAAATAAGCGATTAAAGAGGTTGCAACAATTTCAAAATTGTTTAATAAACTCACATTTTCAGGATGACTCAAATTTAATCCAATCATCAAAGAAATAGGTGCTAAAATGTCAAGAACGATCATGCCAATAATCGCGGGTAATTCTTGTTTTGTGAATTTATTGTATGTATAATCGGTCGTTTTTTTACGGATATAACCAACAACAGACATTCCAATTCCAGCCCCTAAATATAAAAGACTTGCGATGAAAATTGGCGACAGATCATCTAATAAAAGTTTTGATATCGGTGTGCTTAGTGCATAAAGAAGAGCAGCTAAAATTGCATATAATATATATTTTTTGTCTTTCATTAAAGTTACCAACGATCTGCAATTCAATGTTCAGGGCGAATCCAATGCAAGTTCAATATTAACCCTGGCACCAGGTTGGCATTATCTGCCCGTACTGAGTGAATGTACGGCTGAGATTCCCGAAGTCTTTGGCGAATCCATTGATGATGTGATCATCATCCAGGATTTGATCGGTACAGGAGTTTATTGGCCCGAAATGGGTATCTACACCCTTGAAGAACTCCAACCCGGGCTGGCCTACAAAATCAAGCTGGCTAACGAGGTTACGTTCACTTTCCCGGAATGTTTCCTAAAATCTTCACCGTTGGTTACTCAACAAACCAACAGGCTCAGCACTCCCTGGGGGGAAATCAACATGACACCATCATCTCAGATTGTTGCCATTCTGCAACCGGCCATGGATCAACTGGAACAAGGTGATGCCATCGGAATTTTCGATGACAACGGAACTCCGTACGGTTACCTCAACATCGACGCCACCAACCAAAACCAGGCACTGGTCGTCTTTGGCAACGATCCTTCTTCCTCAATCAAAAATGGTTTTGCCTCCGGCGATCAAACCTACTTCAGGCTTCTTCGCGCTTCCACTGGCGAAGAATTTGATCTGGAAGTAGAGTACGACAATACAATGGACAACAATTCAGGAAGGTATCAATCCGGTAGCTTTGCGGCCATAACCAACTTTGAAATGAAGAATTTGGAAACAGGAATTCCGGCAAGCAACCTGGAAATCTATCCCAATCCGGCCAATGACGAATTATCAATCAAACTCAACAACAGCGATTCGGGAATAGTTTCACTAAAAATCATGAATGCCACAGGCCAGACTATCGTGGATAAATATTTCAATGCAAAGATCAAACTGAACGTGAGCAGTTATACTGGTGGGATTTATTATGTAAAAATCAGCACCGGAACATTCAACGAAGTGCGAAAGATTGTGATAAGGTAAATTTTTCATAAACAAGTGGTACAATATAGTAAGTAAGAGCCGGCTCTTTATGGGCTGGCTTTTTTGCGTGTGCCTTGTAAGGTAAATAACTTGGTGGTGGAAGTCCACAATGGGGGGGTGTAGTTGTCAAACATTAGTTAGTAGCAAGGGTGTAAACTGTGAATTGGAATAATAACGAAAATGGGGGCAAATCTTTGCCCTGATGAACACAAGCACTATTGAAAATTAAGATCTGGCATGACCGGGAATGATGAGTCTGATGGTAAACTGATTGGCAGTTTTTTCAATAACCACAAGATCAGACCGCCTAAATTGAAGCATCATTCTTTTCTGAACATTTGCAATACCAATACCTTTACCTTTACTGGAAATATTTCCCGGAGTAAAATTATTACTGATAGAAATAAGTAAACGATCGTTTTCAGCCTCACATCTGGTCGTTATTGTTACTTGTCCCGTACATTCGTTAACGCCATGCTTGATGGCATTTTCGTAAAGAGGTTGCAGAATCATATTTGGTATCAGACGCCCGAGGCATGCATCTTCTATTTCTTTTTCTATGATCAGCCGGTTACCAAATCTTATTTTTTCGATACTGAGATAACGATCAATGTTGTCCAGTTCTTCACGAAGGCTGATTTGTTCATTTTCATTGCTTCGAATTGTATAGCGTAAAAAGTCAGATAATTCAAGAATCATTGCTCGTGCTTTGTCAGTATCGGTAATTATCAGTGCACTGATGGAATTTAGACTGTTGAAGAGAAAATGAGGGTTGATCTGTGATTTGAGTAAATTCAGCTCCGACTCCTGGATGGTTTGCTTCAGACTGGCTTCCTGCATTAGCTTTTCGCGGTAATCGCGGTAATAGTTTATGAGATAATAAATCATCACAATTACTGAGTAAAGCAATAATCCATAAACAAAACGCCAGGGAACAGTCAGTTTTAAAAAATCGTTATAGGCCTGGTTTTGACTAAAAAATGCAGAGAGTAAAAAGTATCCGCCAAAGAGCCAGAGCATTACTACCACACCCCCGGCAATCAGATGATCAGCGATCACAAGATGATATTTTTGCTCACTGAGCGTGAGATGTTGAACAATATACCACGCACCAATACCAAGCAGAAACATCAAAAAAGTATAGACACCTGCATCTGCAAGAGAGATTTCGATTGCAAAGCCAAAGAAAAAATTCAGAATAAAAAAATGCAGTAAAAGAATGACGGCAAAGGACGTCACATAAACCGAAAAATGACGCTTCTGGGTAATGATTGGATTTAGCATTTCTTGTTATCTCTTGTTATTGGATTACCTGGAATAATTCGGATTTTCTTTGATTGTTGCTGAAAGGATTATTAAGCATCCGAAGCTCATCCGTTAGTTGGTTAAATACTGACCTAACGTCAGAATAAATTGCCACGACTAATAACTTTTTATATCACCACCGCCAAAAATTACAAGTCCTTTAATGGTTATCCTTTTTTTTGCATCGGGGTCAAGTTTTTTAAAGCGTTTGTCAGAAAAACCACCAAAAATACTCACAACATCAAGTTGAACATCCCAATCGTTGGGAACCACCAGCGATGAGCCACCAAAGATGTAAAGCACATCAATGATATGTTCACCATCAGCGAGTTGAGCTCCGGTAAAATTCAGCTCAGAGCCTCCGAAAATATTTGTAATTTTCCCTCCCCTGAAATTTTTAGATGTAATTTGTTTTTCGTTTCCTCCAAAAATAGCTACCTCATCCAGATAGTCACTTTTTTCGCCGGATGATAATTCATCACCTGAGTGTAAAGGTTTGCTCATTCTGTTGCGATGTCCATAAAGCAGTGAAACTCCGATAATAATCAACAGAGTAGGCCAGAAAATACTCCAAACCGATACCGGCAAATAGGAAATTTTTGCCAGTAAAAATATTCCACCTATGGCAATAAGAATAATTCCTGAAACTTTCTCTTTCGAATTTATCAGGCTTACTACACCTATACCAATGAGAAGCATTTGCCATGAAACAATTATCCGGCTCAGGTCAGGTGTAAAAATGTTAAGTGAATTAAGCAGTAAAATCACACCTGCAACAATGATAAGCACTGCAAATCCAACGGTCCTGTTTTGATTGTGTGTTGTCATAAGATAATCATTTAAAATTAAAGAAATATTTGTCGCTGCAAAAATGTAATGAAGTTTCTTCCCATAAAAACAAAAATCGGTGAATGAGCGAATTCTACCGGCCAACTACGAATCCTGACCGGAGTTTGATAACAATAAAATTCCGCAAATTTTCCATGGGATGTATTTTGATAAACCTGGTATGATATTGACAAAAACCGATTACCGGTATAAAAACGCAGGTATCTGAAAAGGTCAACTGAAAACAGAAAAACAAACTAAATAATCCCTGTTGACCAACAAAATTCAAAAAGGGCAGAAAAATGTGGAGGGGATTCCTCACCGCCGGCCGGCGGTGAGGAATCTCATATTTTTTGTCGGTCAGTAGTGTTAAATGACAATTCCATTGCCTGTTACAGCCCCAAACCACCTTTCCCCTGATAAAGCCTGACAGATTCATCAAATTCTACCTTTAAAACATTCATGTATTTATCGGTAAGCAGCTCAGAAACATCAATATAAACCAATCCCGGCACCTCACTCCATGAAATTTTCCCGACAATTTTCCAGGGTACCGGTTGATTAGTACCAACCACAGAAATATGCCTGATTTCGTTGAACAATCCTTTAATGACCACCTTTCCTGTTGGATTTCCGGCCAGAAAAAGAAACAGTTCTGTACTGTCTTTTGAAAGTGTTGTAGGTCCGTAAAAATGACCAGAGGGAATTCCGGGTTTTGTTCCGAAAATTGCCTCATCGTGCTTTTTAGTCCAGTCACCAAGTTCTTTTAAGAGCGTGATCTGCTGCTCCGGTATTGTACCATCAGCTTTTGGTCCAATATCCAGGAGCAGGTTTCCTCCCAGGCTGATCGCATCAGCAAAAATTGAAATGATCTCATAAGGTGTTTTAAAAATGCTGTCCGTTGGTTGCCATCCCCACGAGTTATTTGTTGTCATACACAACTCCCAGTAATCAAAATCAGGACGCGAAACCGGAAAGTTTTGTTCCGGTGTTTCATAATCACCGTACCCTTTCAATCTGCCGTTAATGACTGCATTTGGGTTATATTTTAAAATTCTGGAACGCAGTTCTACAGCTTTCCATTCTTCAGCAGAATGCTCCCAGTCGCCGTCGAACCACCACAAATCCGGATTTACCAGTTGAAGCAGCTCATCCATCTGCCCCTGATAAAAATTCAAAAAACGTCTCCATCGCTCACTATCTTCACTAATTTTATATCTTGAAGAATCACGCAGGAATCCGGGATAGTCGGGATAAGACCAGTCTATCAGGCTGTAGTATAGTCCTGCCTTCAGTCCTGCTTTTCTCAGTTCTTCGATGAACGGTAAAAGCACATCCCGTCCGGCAGGTGATTGGTGAGGAATGCTTAAATTGTTCATTCTGGTGTCCCAGAGTGCTACTCCGTCATGATGCTTGGAAGTGATTACTGCATAGCGCGCTCCGGACTGAAGGATCAGATCAACCCATTTTTCGGGATGATAGTTTTCCGCACGAAATCCATCAATTTGTCTCATGTAATCTTCATAAGAAATACTCCGATTGTGAAAAGACCAGGACTCGCTTGTCCCATTGACTGAATAAATACCCCAATGAATAAAAATTCCAAGTTTGGCATCAGCAAACCATTCCATTTTATCAGCATCTGAAGATTGGGCAAACAAGCCTAAAATCAATAATTGGCTCATAATAAGCATCAATACATACTTTCTTATCAAATGAAACGACGAATTTTTCATAAAAAACAACATTTGTTTTGAAAAGCGAAAGTAAAATTTTCCCATCATGAACCCTTTTCGAAAAAAGCAAACTAAAAGAAGAAGAAAATTATCCATAAAAAATTAATTTTTCAATTTAATATATAACTGTATTTCAATTCTTTGCAAGAAACTGAAATATTTTTTTTAAAACCGTAGCAGCGATTAAACTTTGGTGTAATATTGTGCGTTTTTTTAAACGTTGTTTTTTTTGGTTAATTTATTAATTATCAAATTTTTAATTTTAAATCATGAGCATTTCACAAGAACCAAATTCAACTGAAACACTTGTAAGGGAATTGCAGGAAGATGAAGAACCTCCGAGTCTGCAATCTACCCTGATGGATACATCCATTGAAACAGAGGAGGACATACCCTTTAATACCCGTCCTAATGACGGTATCTCACCTCAGTCGGAGCGCTTCCTAAAAGCCTGGTACCCCGACGCTACAAAAAGCCAGTGGATTGACTGGCGATGGCAACTCAGAAACAGCATCACCAAACCAGAACAACTTATCCGGCTATTACACGAATTTGAGCCAAACAGCACTAATCAGTCACTAAAAAGGTTACTCCCATTGCGAATCACACCCTATTATGCCAGTCTGATATGGGAGTCGGAACCATCAAACCCATTGCGAAAAACGGTTGTACCGTCCGGTTCAGAGCTGATTCTGAGTAAAGGAGAATCACCTGATCCACTGCATGAAGAGAACGACAGCCCGATACCCAATTTGGTACACCGTTATCCTGACAGAGTTTTATTTCTGGCAACTGGTTTTTGTTCCGCCTATTGCCGCTATTGCACACGTACGCATATGGTTTCGAAAAAAGACAAATGTCATTCAGGGGTAAAAGCCTGGGAACCTGCACTTGAATATATTGCCAATCATCACGAAGTAAGAGATGTACTGATTTCAGGCGGTGACCCACTCACCATGCCTGATTCACACATTAAGTATTTGTTGATGCGTTTGCGGGCAATCAGGCATGTGGAGATTATCAGGATTGGAACGAAGGTTCCGGTGGTTTTACCAATGAGAATCACAAAAGCTTTTGCTTCAATGCTGCGTAAATTCCATCCTTTATACATCAGCATTCATTTCACTCATCCTGATGAATTGACACCAGAAACAGCCCTTGCATGCGAAAGACTTGCTGATGCCGGTATTCCTTTGGGAAGTCAAACCGTATTGCTTAAAGAAATCAACGACAATGTAGAAACCATGAAAGCACTGATGCAAGGACTCCTGAAAATAAGAGTACGGCCTTACTACCTTTATCAATGCGACCCTATTCCCGGATCATTGCATTTCAGAACACCCGTAAAAAAGGGATTGGAAATAATTCAGGGTTTGCGCGGGTTTACTTCCGGATACGCTATACCCCACTATGTAATTGACGCCCCCGGTGGCGGAGGTAAAATTCCCCTGCTTCCCGATTATTTTCACGGACACAATCAGAATGGTGATGTAGTTCTCAGCAATTATCAGGGTAAAACTTATTTTTATCCTGATATTCATTGACTTTTCGACTATGAAAATTGGGCTTACGTATGACCTCAAAAGTGTTTACCTGAAAAACGGATACACTGAAGATGAAGTAGCTGAGTTTGACTCAGAAGAAACGATTACAGGAATTGAACAGGCACTGAAAGATCTCAGATTCGTTTCCGAACGGATTGGCAACATTAAAGAACTAACTGCAGCGCTTGTTTCCGGGAAAAAATGGGATTTGGTATTTAACATTTGCGAAGGAATGTTTGGCCAGGGTAGAGAAGCACAAGTACCAGCGCTTCTTGATGCCTATCAGATTCCTTATACTTTTTCTGACCCGCTTGTTCTGGCACTTACGCTGAACAAGGGAATGACCAAACGGGTAATTCGTGATTGCGGGGTTCCGACTGCTCCATTTCTTGTCATCGAAAGCCTGCAGGATTTAGCTGATTTTGATCTGAAATTTCCGGTTTTTGTAAAACCAAATTCAGAAGGATCAGGAAAAGGAATTGGTGCAAACTCAGTTGCTGAAAATCTTGAATCACTCAAAAATATCTGTACTAAATTACTTTACACTTACAATCAACCGGTACTTATCGAAAAATTACTATCAGGACGCGAATTCACGGTGGGAATACTCGGAACCGGCAAGAAAGCAGAAGCAGTCGGAGTTATGGAAATATTAATCAAATCTGACGCTGAAGAACAAACCTACTCCAGTTTCATTAAACAGCATTATCAGGAACGAGTGGATTATAAGCTCGCTGAAGGTGAAATTGAAGAAAACTGTAAAACCATAAGTTTGAAAGCATGGAAAGCACTTGGATGCAGAGATGCAGGCCGAATCGACCTTAAAATGGATGAAAACGGTATTCTCAATTTTATCGAAGTAAACCCGTTGCCCGGGATAAATTTTATCCATTCTGATTTACCTATCTTAGTGTACAAACAAGGGTGGAGTTACAAACAACTTATCGAAGCCATCCTGCATTCCGCTTCTGAAAGAATGATCAACAAATTTTCCCTATGAAAATAGTAATTGCATACAACAAACCAGGTTCTGATGCACTTGAAGATGAATTGGATATTTTGCATGAGGTAAAACTTATTTCTGATTGTCTGACAGATTTAGGGCACGAGTCTCTGGAGCTTCCTGTTACACTCGACCTTGCTTCAGCTGTACAATTTCTCAAAATAGAATCACCTGACCTGGTGTTTAACCTGACAGAATCTCTCGAAAATTATGGAGCAGTGGTTTATTTTGTTCCTGCCCTGCTGGATGTCCTTCGGATTCCTTACACCGGTAATCCGACTATTCCCATGTTCATTACAGCCTCAAAAGTTTTGACAAAAAAACACCTTGCTTCTGAAGGTATTCTGACAACTGATTCAATAAAACCATCGGAAGCCCGTAAGCTACCTCCCGGCAAATTTATTGTCAAACCAATATGGGAAGAAGGTTCTTTGGGCCTTGACGAGAAAAATGTTTTCACCATACCTGGTACAGATTTGTCAGAAATTATCAATTTACCTGAGGATCTATATTTTATAGAACCATTTATTGAAGGAAGAGAGTTCAATGTGTCAATGCTTGCCGGAAGCAAAAAACCTCAGGTTCTGGCTGTGGCAGAAATACTTTTTATCGATTTTCCTGATGAAAAACCTAAAATGTTAGGGTACAAAGCAAAATGGAAAGAAGACAGTTTTGAATATGTAAATACTATCCGAACATATGATTTAGGTTTAAATACTGGAAATTCATTAAAAAAAGCGCTGGCCGAAATTTCTGTTAAATGCTGGGATACCCTTGGTTTACGCGGATATGCACGGGTTGATTTCAGAATGAATAATCAGGGAAATCTGTTTGTCCTCGAAGTTAATTCCAATCCTTGCATCACCCCCGGCAGCGGATATTATGCAGCATGCGAACAGGCCGGAATAACTTTTACTCAAGCCGTTGACCGTATCATCAAAGATGCTTTAAAAAAATGATAACAAGAGAGAATATTACTTTTCGGTATGATGTTCAACCGTCAGACCCGACCATAATTGAAGAAATTGTACGGTCTACCGGTTTCTTTTATGAACACGAAATCCCTGTAGCTGCTGAATTGGCTATTGAACGTCTTGCCAAAGGAATTGAAAGCGGTTATCTTTTCGTGTTTGCCGAAATAAATGGAAAAGTGATTTCATACTCCTGTTATGGTTTAACCCCTTGCACCGTTGGCACTTATGACCTCTACTGGATTGTTACTCACAATAACTATCGCGGAAAAGGTGCCGGGGTTAAAGTACTCCAGGAAACCATCAGGCAAATAAAACTGCTGGCCGGAAGGATGCTTATTGCCGAAACATCCACTAAAGACCAGTATAAACCTACACGAAGTTTTTACGAAAAAAACGGCTTCATTTGTGAAGCTGAAATCAGGGATTTTTACGCTCCCGGAGATGGAAAAGCCATGTACGTTTTAAGAAGAATTGAGTAAATTTGTTCTTTTGATCCCACATTTAGGATAAATTTATTTCCACAATTTATGGACAAACTTCAACGCAGCGTGGCTGAATCGCTCGACGGTTCAACCAGTTCTGAAATTTTCCCTTATTTACCCTATATTTTTCAGGACTTTTGGGAATTGGGAACTGATCCTGTCGCAGTAGTACAGATGGTAACAAAAAATATCGGTACATCAGGGCTCAAAATACTTGATGCCGGATGCGGCAAAGGTGCTGTTGCCATCCGACTGGCAGAAGCCATTGACTGCCGAATTTTTGGAATTGACGGCATGCCTGCGTTTATTGACGAAGCCCGCAAATATGCTTCACTGCTCAATTTATCGGAAAAATGTGTTTTCGAAGTTGCTGACATACGAGTTAATATTGCACATTTCAGCCAACTTGATCTTGTTATTTTAGGTGCAGTTGGTCAGGTTTTAGGGAATATGGGGAATACAATTGCTGCTATTAGAAGTGCATTAAAACCAGGAGGATTTTTACTGATCAACGACGGACTTTTGCCCGATGATTCAACATTGAACGATAACCGATATTTGAAAAAATCCCAATTCTATGACCAGATAATATCTTCACATGCAGAAATCATTGAGGAAAGAATTTTTGATCGGGCATTTTTCAACTCCCAAAATAACGAAATATTCACTTTAATCAAAAAGCGTGTTGATGAACTATCGGAAACAAAACCACAACTTCATGAAATATTCCGGCAATATCTGGATAAGCAACAGCATGAAATGAAAATGATGACTACCGGGATAATTTCCGGAATGTGGCTGCTCAGATTGTAATGAAAATTATTGTTCATCGTGTTATCACGATACTCTTAAACGAAAAATGCTTATGCTTTTTTCAGGGTAAAGGCAAATGTAGTGCCAACGCCCTGTCTGCTTCTGACGTTGATGGTCTGATCGTGTGCTTCAATAATATGCTTAACAATTGCCAATCCCAGACCGGTACCTGATTTCTCCCGTGAACGGGCAGTTTCAGTCCTGTAAAACCTTTCAAAAACCCTGGGCAACTCTTCTGCCGAAATACCCTGACCATCATCAGTAATTTCAACCAGAATATTTTCATCCATATCAAAGAAGCTCACTTTTGTTTTCCCTTCTTTCGGTTTTCCGTATTTAATCGAATTATCAATCAGATTAATCAATACCTGCCTGATCCACTTCATATCAGCCATAACATAAACAGGAATATCGTAACGATCGCCAAAATACAGCTCTTTCTTTCGTTTGTGTGCCTTCATTTCAAGCGTTTCGAATACTTCCCCTGCCAGTTCTACAATGTCAAAACGTTCCATTTTCATGATGATTTGCGAAGTCTCAAGATTGGAAATGGTCTCAAGATCTTCAACTATTGCTATCATCCGGTTAATGCTTTTTTCGGTCCGGAGCAGATACTCGCGGTTGATGGAATCATCCTCAAGACCACCGTCCAATAATGTAAGAACGTAGCCCTGAATATTAAATATCGGGTTTTTCAACTCGTGATAAATATTACCAAGAAATTCACGTCGGTAAGCTTCGTTTTTTTTGAGCTGTTCAATTTCAAGTTTTTTCTTTTCACCCCATTCAAGAACTTCCTGATTCACCTGCTCAATCGTATTTTGCTGATTTATGCGTGGTTCAAATTTATAATCTTTCTGGCGTTTAAGATTATAAATCGTTTTGTAAATAAGTTTGATTTTTTGATAAATGAACTTTTCAAGGGTAAATCTGAAAGTAAAAAACGAAAAAAGAAAAAGCAACACATCCAGAATAGCCAGAGGAAGGAGCTGAAATTCAAAAAAAAGCTCACAAACAATAAAGTAGATGAGCGTAAAAAAGGCAGTAATCAACAATGCGTTATTAACAGCAAGCCTTAAAGGATCGGTGTTTTTCATCAGGATTCAAATTTGTAACCAACACCTTTAATTGTTTTAATTACATCCAGCCCTAATTTTTCCCGAATTTTGCGAACATGTACATCAATAGTCCGATCGCCAACAATAACATCATTGCCCCAAACATTGGAGAATATTTCTTCCCGGGTAAATACCTTGTCAGGTTTAGAAGCAAGCAGCTGAAGCAATTCAAATTCTTTTCGGGGGAGGATGATTGTTTCATCATTTCTGATAACTAGATACCTCTCTTTATCAATAATAAAATCTTTTAAAACAATCTGATTCTGCTCTGCTTCGGGTTGCTTATAACGTCTCAGCAATGCTTTAATTCTGCTTATCAGTACTCTGGGTTTCACCGGTTTGGTAATATAATCATCAGCCCCGGCATCCAATCCGGCAATCTGACTGTAATCTTCACCGCGAGCTGTCAGAAAAACAATGATTGTATTTTCAAGCCCCGGTAACGATTTCAGTTCGGTGCATGTTTCAATCCCGTCCATTTCAGGCATCATCATATCAAGAATTATGAGCTGAGGGATTTCATCAGCTGCCAGTTTCAATGCAGTTGCCCCATTGCGGGCAGTAAATACTTCGTAACCTTCTTTCCTCAGATTATAACTTAAAAACTCAAGAATGTCTTTTTCGTCATCGACGAGAAGAATCTTGTGACGGGTCTGCTGTGTCATTATATTTTTGATTAGTTAAACTTTAAGACAAATTTTGAACTCTTGCAGATAAAATGTTCTTTAGGATGTAAAAATAGTATTAATTTTACTTTTTCAAATTAGAAAAAAAAGATCAGGATGAAAATCGGTATTGCGTTGCTTTTTCTATTGGTTACACCTCTTGTTTTTTTTGCTCAGGATTTCAATGGTGGTTTGCTTTTTGGTATTGCCGGAACAGAAATTTCAGGCGATCGGCTTGAAGGTCCCAATAAAGCCGGAATTTATGCCGGCGGATTTGTAAACAGGTATTTCACCGAAAAATCCTCGTTCCAGATGGAGTTGGATTTTATACAAAAGGGAAGCCGTTTAAATCCTGATTCAACTAACGGTTTTAGCTCCTATTTACTCAGGGTTAATTATGCTGAATTGATTTTACACTATAAATGGGATTTCCATCCGATGTTCACTTTCGAAGTCGGGCCATCACTCGGAGTATTAATTAATTCATACGAAGAAGCTGATTATCAACTACTCGATAATCCTTTCGAATGGTATGACCTGAGTGCAAATTTCGGTCTTTTTTACCATTTAAATCAACGGTGGAGTTTCAACATCCGCTATTCCAATTCCGTTTTGCCGGTAAGACCTCATTCTCAGGGGCAAACTTACAAATTAAACAAAGGACAGTACAATGAAGTACTAAGTTTTACTTTTCACTATTTACTTTAGTAATTAATTTATTAACAATGTGTTAGCAAAATCAATCAATAGTAATGTCAGATTAAGCGTATTGCTATAATTAATAAGCCATTAAATAATTATTATTTTTTTGTTATTTTTGGACGTTTAAAATGCAGAAAAATATTACTTTGGCCGCAAATTCTTTAAAGAATGGATTTTCTGAATTGAGTAAAAAATGTGTTTTAATAGTAAACTATTTGATTATTAATTCATTTTATTAACTTAAACAATTCTTTATGATGAGAAAATTTACGTTTTTGGTTGCACTGATGCTATTCATCGGGATGCAAGCAGCACTGGCTCAAACAAGATCCCTCTCAGGGACAGTTACCAATGCTGATGACGGGAGTAGTATTCCCGGAGTTTCCGTTGTTGTCAAAGGTACAACAGTCGGAACAACGACCGATCTGCAGGGTAAATACACATTAACTGTACCTGCTGATGCTAAAATTCTCCATTTTTCATTTGTGGGGATGAAAACCATTGAAGTTCCAATTGGTGCTGAAAATGTGATTAATGTTTCCATGGAAACGGAAGTTACAGCTATTGAGGAAATAGTTATCACAGCACTTGGAATTCCTCGGGAAAAAAGAACGCTTGGCTATTCCGTTCAGGATGTAAAAGGCGATCAGCTTTCCCAGTCAGATCAAACCAATTTTATCTCTTCCCTGTCCGGCAGGGTCGCAGGTATCCAGGTTTCCAACTCTTCCGGTTCTATGGGTGGTTCCTCAAGGGTTTTGATCCGTGGTGCCAACTCCATCACCGGCAACAACTCACCACTCTTTGTTGTTGACGGGGTAATCATCGACAATTCCGACTTCAACTCGTCTAATACTGCCAGAGGTGGTGGTGGATATGACTATGGTAATATGGCCCAGGATATTAACCCTGACGATATTGAATCAGTATCCGTACTGAAAGGACCAACAGCTTCAGCACTTTATGGTTCACGTGCTGCCAATGGTGTTATTCTTATTACCACCAAAAAAGGAATACCTTCAGCCAAAAAAGGTATAGGCGTGACTTTTTCAACCGGTATAACTTTTGACAAAGTTGCTTATCTGCCAAAATACCAGAACCTTTATGGAGGTGGTCTAAGCTACAGCGGAGAAGGAACATACAACGGCTTCAACATTGCGACTATTGATGGCAAAGATTATCTGGTAGCCGACTATGCCACTGACGAAAGCTGGGGGCCGGCTTACTCTACAGATTTAGGTTCCTATGGTGGTGTATTGCCATGGAATGCCTTCGATGAATGGGATACCGAAAATTTCATGAAACCAAAACCATGGAAAGCCCCTGAAAATGATGTTGAAGACTTCTTTGAAACCGGTATCATGTTTACCAACAACATCGCTTTTACAGGTGGCTCTGATAAAGCTACCTTCAGACTCTCCTATACCAATCAGTCAGGTGACGGCTATATGCCAAACAGCAAAATGGACAGACATGCTATCAGCCTCAATGCCGATGCCAATCTGACATCCAAACTCAAAGCTTTCACCGGAATCAATTTCATCAGAACTGATTATACCGGACGTCCGGAAACAGGGTACGGCGACAACAATATTATGGTTCGTTTCAACCAGTGGGGTCAGCGTCAGCTGGATATGGAAGATCAAAAATCATATATCAATCCTGACGGAACACAAAGGACATGGAACAGAAGTTCATGGGATGATGCCTCTCCGGTATATTCGAACAACCCTTACTGGTCACGTAACAAAGATTATCAGAACGATATGCGTAATCACTATTTCGGAAACGTCGGTCTGAATTACAAATTAAATGACTGGTTAAGCGTTCAGGGAAAATTCAACCTGGATCAATACGACTTCAGGACTTACGAAAGAATTGCCATCAACTCCACCTTCCTTTCATCATACAACCAGACTTTCCGTATGAACAGCGAACTGAACATGGAAGGTATGTTCATTTTCAATAAAGAACTGAATGACAAATTCACCATTAGTGGTAACCTCGGTGTTAATCAGATGAAAAGAAATTATGAAAACATCTTTGGAACCACCAATGGCGGACTGGTTGTTACTGATCTCTATAATCTGAGTAACTCCACCGACCCGGCAACCGTTACCAATCGTCAGGAAGAGAAAAAGATCAACAGTCTTTTTGGTAGTGTAACTTTGGATTACTCCAGAATGCTCTCCTTAATCCTCACCGGACGTAACGACTGGTCATCCACACTGCCTGACGGGAACAACTCATATTTCTATCCGTCAGCATCGTTAAGCTGGGTATTCACCGAATTACCAGCATTACAGGATAATACCATTCTTCCTTTTGGAAAAGTCAGGTTTAGCTGGGCACAGGTTGGTAATGACACCGATCCTTACAGACTTGCCTATAACTATACTCCTATTGATAACTTCGGAAATAATCCTAACTACAGATTATCACTACAGTTAAACAATCCTGAATTACTGCCCGAAGAAACATCATCATGGGAAGTTGGTTTTGATCTGCGCTGGCTGCAAAACCGCCTTGGTTTGGATTTCACCTATTATGATATGAAAACCATCAACCAGATTATTCCGGTTGCCACCTCAGCAGCTACAGGTTATACTACTCAGTTAATCAACGCCGGAGAAATGACCAACAAGGGTATTGAGCTGCAACTTTATGGAACGCCTGTTAAAGCCAAATCACAAGGCGAATTTAACTGGGATGTAACACTTAACTATGCCGCAAACGATAATGAAGTTGTTGAACTCGCCGAAGGAGTTGAATCATACAGACTTGGGAGCATTTTTGGGGCTGAAGTTCACGCAGAAGTCGGACAACCATTCGGCTCAATTCGTGCAAATAACTTTGTTTTTGATTCAGATGGCAACAAGGTCGTCGGATCAGATGGTCGTTATCTGAATGGCCCGATTGAATCTATTGGTTCTGTATTACCCGATTTCAATATGGGTTTCCTAAACGAATTCAAATATAAAAACTTCGACTTGTCAGTATTAATTGACTGGCAAAAAGGCGGATCACTCTTCTCATTGACCAACATGTGGGGAATCTACAGCGGTATTCTTGAAGAATCTGCTGCTACCAATGCCAATGGTAAAAACGTTCGTGATGACGTAGCCGATGGTGGTGGTGTCCTGATTGACGGTGTATATGGCTATACATCATTAGATGATGAAGGAAATACTATTGTTAACTGGACAGATGCAGAAGGTAATCCATCAAATGTACCGGTTCAGAATACAACTTATATCGATGGTGTTACATGGGCAGCCGACCATTATTCAAGAGCAAGAGGTGGTCAAAATACATTTGGTGCCGATTATTTCAAACTTAGAGAAATTAAACTCGGTTATACCTTCAAAATGAACAGCTCCAGTCCGATCAGCGGACTTAACGTTGCGCTCTATGGCCGTAACCTCGCAATCTGGGGAAGAGACATTGAGCATATCGATCCTGAATTTGCCACCAGTTCTGGCAATGTTCAAGGTATAGAAGGCGGTCAGTTACCAGGTCTCCGCTCTTATGGCATCAACTTAACTTTTAATTTCTAACCATTAACAGACCTAAAATATGAAAAAGTTTAGTAAAAAATCATTAATCATTCTGGCATTATTAACCATCATGTTGGGCTGCACCAAAAACTTTGAAGATATCAACAAGGACCCCAACAATCCTGAGAGTGTTGCCACCGGATTTATATTCACATATGTTGAAAAGAACGTAATGGACAACCTGCGTGATGAATGGGCAGGCGGCCGTATGTTCTTCCTGCTCCCTCAGTACTGGTCACAAATCAATTATACCGATGAAGACCGCTATGCTTTCCGTACAACTGTTACCGATGCCTTCTGGCGTGCAATGTACACTTCGGCAATGAATCTTCAAAATGTTATCAACCTGAATACTAATGAAGAAACAAAAACTGATGCGCTCGCTTCAGGTGCAAACGAAAACCAGATAGCTGCAGCCACCATTTTGCAGATGTATATTTTCTCAGTACTCACTGATGCATTTGGTGATATCCCTTATTCCGAAGCTTTCCAGGCCAATCAGAACCGTACACCAAAGTATGATCCCCAGTCGGAAATTTATCCGGATATGATCACCAAATTAATTAATGCAGTAAACATGATTAACCTTGAAGCAGATGGCATTCGCTTTGGCGATATCATTTACGACGGTGACATGGCAAAATGGAAGAAATTTGGTGCAAGCCTTGCTTTGCGCATTGCTCAAAGGATGGAAAAACGCGACAACGGAGCTGCACTTGATAATGTAGTGAACACCTTCGGCGCTGATGGTTTCTTTACCTCAAACGATGAAAATGCCAAATTTGCCTATGTTGGTGCTGGTGACAACGGCCCACTGTATGACGCATGGTTTACGGAAGCCCGTAACGACTTTACGCTTTCAAAAGCTTTTGTATTATTGCTCAAAGGTGAAAATGACGACCTTAACGGTAAAACAAATCCATTTGCCGGAATTGCCGACCCAAGACTTGCTATCTATGCACCCGGTTATGCTGATGT
>RZYY01000212.1 GCA_009930115.1 Sphingobacteriia bacterium
CCACTGAAGCAAAACTGCGTCATCAGATGCTAATGATGCAGTAAGCCAGGCTGGCGGATTACCTCCTGGTCCAATGCCTCCAGCCAGGTTTACTGTAAAACCAAAACGATGACCGCAGGTGTATGTTTGACAGGGATCAGTTACCTGACTCTCTTTTTTGGTCCTGACCCTTGCAGTGAACCATCCTTTGTCCGTTGCAATCGGAAAATTTGCAGGGTGATAATCAAACCATTCTCGCGAAAATAAGCTATCATCCAACACTATTTTATCTGATGTGAATTGGAAGTTTTTATTAAAATCCATCCATTTGTCCGGAAAAAGATCGTTTGAACTGTCATCAAGCAAGGCATTGTGCAACAATCCGGCCTGTAAATTTAAAAAGTCCGAAAAGCTGCGATGATGCGAAGGATTGCCAGTATAAAATACATCCCACGGCTCAGGATCATAAATCTGAAGGTCAAGAATATGGTCATCATAGTAACAGCCAATAGAATTAAGACTGCCATTATAAACTCCTTTTTGATCATCCCCCTGAGGTTGGATAAAACCTCCACAATAATGGTTTAGAGTAAATTTATCGCTTTGTAATGAATTATTATCGGGTATTACTTGCGAGAAAGGTCTGATAGTTGACCAGCATGTTAGTATCACCAGAATAATAACAAATCCTGTTGTTTTCATAGTGTCTAATTTTTAATCGTTCAAAAGTACTTCAATTTGAAACATTATGCAAAAGACTGAAGAAATTGTTTAATAAATTATCATCACTAAAAAGAAGCTGCATTATCATTATTTTCTCACTGAAAACGCGCTAAAGATTACATTTTAAATGACCAATGTTTTTCACCTCTGCGTTAAAAAAAGTCAGCCTCTTCAGGCCGGTCAGTCTCAGGTACTGAAAACTCAGTTGACGACAACCTTCCGGAATATTGAACCCATTTCTGTCTCCATCCGAACAAAATAAACACCCTTCGAATGATGCGTTAAATCAAGATCGGCCGGTAAATGCAATGAACCGGAAAATATTTCAACACCAAAAGCATTTATGATGCTGATCCACGCTTCTGATTCAATGCCTGAAATGGTGAAAACTCCCGATGTGGGATTTGGATAAAACCTGATGGGAGATCGGTGGGAGGAATAAATCCCGGTGAGCAGGTTTAGTACAACGGGAATTTCGATCATTTGAATGTTTCGGGCATTTGAGGTTATCACAAGACTGGCCAGGTGGTCGCCAATAGAAAGGTTACTGGTATTGATGTTTACTGCGATGGTATCAGCCATTGATCCCAAAACCTGTCCGGATATTTGGCTTAATGCCAGCCAGCCTGTTTCAGATGACAAATACCGGATTTCAATCTGATAATCCATTGATGAAGCCAGATGACCAGCGTTCTCAATCAGGAGTTCTTCTGTTAAAACTTCATTTTGTATGAGAGCAAGCGTAAAATATTCGGGAACCACTTCAAGCCATGAAATCGGCACTGGGGAGCAAGTGTCAGACATTGATTCACACTCGTCATATACAGCGCCGACAAGATAATCCGGAATTTCCATCGGAACAAGGCTGTCGGTATATTCACAGGTTGTGGATGGCAACGTGGCAATCAGTTCATCGTTGCGGTAAACATTGTATTGGTTGGGAAGGTAGCTTCCGGCTTTTTCGTTGTTACCAGGAACCAAAATTCCGGCGATGTTCCAGTTGTTGTCATGTCCAAAGGAAGTGCTTAATGAGTGCCATGTCTGGCCATCAAACTGAATCATATCACCATATCCTGCTGTTGCAGGCCCGCAGTCAGCACCTGCGGGATAGTTCCAGGCAAAATCGGTCACTTCATAGCCCATCCAGTACCACTCGCCGGAAGTGACAGAAACGGGCTGTTCCAGCATCACAGTGTTCCATTGATCGGGAATGTAATCATCAACAGTTTGGCTATACATCAGGTTCTCAGCTTGTTCTCCGGTCCAAATTTTCAATATGTAAGTGGCTTCGGCAGAGGTTGGATAAAAAAGGAGGTGGGTTAATAACCAGCCGTCGAAGGCTGTTAAAAAATCCGGCGACCACCTTGCAGCAACGGAGAAATGGGTTGTCCCTCCAATTCCGTTGCAGTTTTCTCCGCTATCCCACCGCAGAGTTTCCATTATTGGCGGAAGCCAGCTTAATTTAACTGTCGTCAGATTGCTGAAAAAGCATGAAAAATCGTTTACCGCCGGGAAAAGAGGTGTGAAAGTAATCGATGCAGGAACCAGATGCGGACTGTCCGGAGTGTTACTTACGAACTTAAGAAAGGCATGATAACCATTTGGCGATGGTGGAAAGTTTGAATCGAAAGTAACATGAACCTGCATGGAATCACCCGGATACAATTCCCCATTACGTGGTGAAACCGACAGCCAGTCGATTACCATTCCATTGTCAACCAGAATATCAAAATCAACACAGTTGCCGTATTCATAGGTTTCATAGGGCCCGGTAACCGGATTATTGCGGTTGGTACGTGCACGCATCACAAATAATCCCACATTGGCAGTTGGCGGTATCGTCACAAAGAAAACATTCATTTCTCCGGCGTACGTGCAAAAAGCATTGTCCAACAGAATTTCATCAGGGGTAAGATCGAAATTATCATTATAATCAATCCAAACCGTAATATAAGTGCTGTCGTAGCCGGTGGTTATGAAAAGCTTCTGCAGATTACCGGTTTCCATGATCTGCGCCGGTTCGTTGTAATAATGATACCACGGCGGATTTCCTGTGCAAGGGATATCCTCTGTATTCAAATTGGATAAACTCCAGCTTATAATCCCGTCTCCGTATGTGCAACCGGTGGTATAAAGGTTCTCCATCGGAATACCTGAACCATCCTCTTTAAGGTGAGGTGCGATGCCTGATTCCGTTTGAAGGATCGTTGAAATGTTGAAATTCAGAATATTACTACCTGTATTCGATACAGTCAATGTTTCCGTGGTAATCATTGGCATTGTGTGATACGTGTTTACCACTTCAGGATTAAAAGCTATCTGAGGCACCGAAAAACCTGCCTTAAAAATGTCGGTATATAAAAACAGGTTAGAAATCCTTTCACAGGAAGAATCTCCTGCCTTACTGGCAGGTTTTTCGTTATTTGTTTCATAGAACTCAGCATGCCATTGTGCTGGCAGATATGCTTTTATGTCTGAAACTTGAGGCAACAAACCCCGGACAGGTTTTTCATCTTCTGCAGGAGCCCATCCAGATTTTGATAAGAAAACCTGAGGTGAATCATTCGCAGGGGATTCAACCGGTGATTCCGGAATTTTATCAGAGGTGCGTGCAACGGAATAAGTGATTGTTAGTAGAAGGTGAAGCACAACGAGTAAATTTAGAGTTTTCATAACTGAAGGTATTGATTTTTAGTGCTTTCAAAATTACTACATTTTTCCTGAAGGACAAATAATTTCATCGATTTTTTTTTAAAATACTGATAATTTCCCATGAAAAACGGATAGTACACTATTGAAAAACCTGATTAATCCTACAGTTAGTTTGGTTTACCTGTTAAGCAAGTCTCTTGAAATTCATTTGATATTTCTAAAGGCATTCACCTTTTAGAAATGATATGCCAGGAATTACAAATTCCTAAAATTAGTGTTTGTTTTCATTAATCGGGTATTATTCTTCAGGGAGCTGAGTCACCATCAAATATGATTGGATTTACCCGATACATCCGGGAACTGGAAATGAACTACACAAGGTTTGTACACAGCATATCAATTAGTACAATGAAAAACGGGATCATTCCTCCATTTGGAATGTCCTGAGATGGTCTAAAAGTACTGGACAATAT
>RZYY01000059.1 GCA_009930115.1 Sphingobacteriia bacterium
ATATCATGCTGCTGGCTGCCGATGGAATTACTGACACAACAGAATATGATTTCGGCGCAACTATCTATCCAAAACCATTTGTTTTACAAAACAATAAGTTCGTTTTTGAAGCCTTCAGTCCAGAAGAACCGGAATATTCCTTTCCTGAGCATACCATCTTTCTTCAAAGTGATATGGATGATCCTGGCTTGAATGATCCGCTGCCTTATGCCTATTTTATTCCTCATGACGATTACCATGATGAAGACGTTACAAATATCGGATTCCCTTATAAAAACACACATTACACGCGCATCAACGGATTGGGTGAAAACGGGATTTCCTTTGTTAATACTGGCCGGGAGCGCGATTTGGGCGGGCTTTTGGTGGCACTTGATACACGTGGTGTGTTATTTGCCGACCTGAACTGGATAGCCCAGACTTTAGAAGAAAACGAAAGGGTTTATGCAATTCGGCTTTTTTACCGGACTAATCTCAATGAGGATTTTAACTACCTGATTTTTAATAATCAACCTGTGGAATATATTTCTGGCAGTAGTGGGGAGATCATTAAATTTAAGGAAATTCCTATCCCACAATTTTTGCTTGAACAAGAAAACCTCCAGTTGTTGTGGAAATATTACTTTGTCCACACGGAGCCAGGTCAAAGAGCAATGTTACGAATAGATGATATTGCCATAAAAGATATTACCTATATCCCTGAATTAGAAAAAGATTCGATTAGCATTTATGCTTATGCCGGCAATTTACACATTCAGTTTTTAGGAAGGAAGGAAACGGAATTATCATTGTTTGATATTTCGGGGCGGCTTGTTGAGCACAGACAGGTAAATGGATCAGGCCACATTGTTATAGACATGTTTCCGAAACGGGGAATCTTTATTGCACGGATTGTTGACAAGGAAAAAATGATTGTTCGAAAGGTCTGGCTCGAATAGCTCTGGTACTTTGCACATGACGTAAATGTTACTCTGCTGTAAATTCTATAATTCGGTCTGAGATTTTTTAAAGTTTTGTTATAAAAAAAACCAGTTCTTACATCAGATGAAATTTAACCTACTCCGACAATTTTTCCTGATTATTATTCTGGCCGGTTTTTCCGGGGTTTTTGGCCAGGTAAAAGAGTATTACTTAACTTGCAACCCGGATGATTTTGCATTTATTTACGCAAATTATGAAGAGGACATTTTCATACCTGTCACTTTTACCCATGCAGGTCATACCTGGACTGACGTTAAAATGCGTATCAGAGGTGACGGATCACGGATATTTCCAAAGAAATCACTCAAGGTAAAATTTTACGGAGATCCTTTTTCTAATGGACGCAGGGAACTGAATTTTAATGCTGAATATGAAGATAAAACCTATATCAGGGCACTTCTGAGTAGCCAGATTTTTAATAAGGCAGGCCAAATTTGTTTTGCAACTGAACATGCGCGACTCTATCTGAATGGTGAATTTTTAGGCCTTTACAACCGAACCGAAAATGTTGATGAGCAGTTTCTGGAAGCACATGATATGGATCCGGATGGTAATTTATTCAAAGCAGCCAAAGACGGTGCATGTTTAAGTGTTTACGACGATTTGCTGAATTTTTGGGAACAGAAAACCGGAGAAGGTAATCGCCAGGACCTTGAACAATTTATCGATGGGATCAATTCAGTGAGTATAGATGATTATCCTGAATTTATCAGCACAAATATGGACTACAGCCAGGTGGTCAATATTATTGCCTGCAATATGGTTACTTCTAATTACAGCACTTACTACCACAATTACTATATGTTTCATGATTGCAACAATACAGATAAGTGGCAGATGTTGCCTTGGGATCTCGATAAAACGTTATCAGTTTATGCCTGGAAAAACCATACCAATAGCTCAGCCGATTGGGTTCCTGATAATCCGTTTCTGGAAAAAGCTATCCTTAATGCCGGGATGCTGGAAGATGTTAAGGAAAGAGCCAACAAGGTTTTTAATGAAGTTTTCAGACCGGATATTTTCTGGCCGATGATTGACAGCCTTGTATTGGTTTTACAGTCATCTGTAGCACAGGATACTACTGATAATGTCCAGAATGTTGAGGAATGGATGGAGAAAGTTCAGATCGAAAAGAATCATTTCTTGAATTTTCCGGGCAGGCTCAACTGGTATTTTGATTTTGTTCAAACATCCTTTACAGCTGAAAGAACTCCGGGAATTCATCCTCAGGATGTAACATTTACATGGACTCCATCAGTTGCTCCGCCCGGCTTTTCGGTGTCTTATCGTTTTTTACTCACCACAGGCAATCAGTTTGAACCTGACCTTACACAGATTTTTGATAATATTCAGGATACATTTTTAACACTTCATACTATTCCGGAAGACGATTATTTCTGGAAAGTAATTTCCATTGGAGCAGGCGAACAGGAGGTGGAAGCATTTGATTCGAAAAATCCCCTAAAGGTAAAAATAGTTGAAGAGCTTCCATGCAGCATCACCGACGACATGATTCTGACAGCAGAAAACTCACCTTACCTCGTAAAATGTAATATTACTGTTGAACCACAGGCCACACTTACCATTCTTGAGGGAGTGACACTTCTGTTTTCTCCCGGAACCCATCTTAAGGTAACCGGTGGATTCAGCGTTCAAGGAACCGGGCAATATCCTGTGAAATTCCTGCCGGCTGATGCAGAGAAGAGCTTTGACAGTCTGGTCTTTATTCAGCCGCAAAAAGATATCATAATGAACTACATGGTTCTGAAAGATGCTGTCATTCATGCGGAATCGGCAAACCTGACGCTGAACCATTGTGAATTGATTTTGCAAAACAAGCAACTGGTTTATCAAAATGTGATTTACGGACATTATTATGGAAATGGAGTATTCAGCAATACCCGGGTAACCGGAAATGCAAGCGGACAGGGTCTTGAGTATGGTTGGTGTGATAAGGTAATCATCGAAAACAGTCATTTTACTGACATTGATGATCCTATGGAATTGATTTCGGTAAATAACGGATATGTCAGGAAAAATTATGCCCGCAACTCCGATGACGACGGAATTGATTTCAACAACTGTAAAAACCTGGTCATTGAAGAAAATCAGTTGTTTAATTGCAATGACAATGGGGTAACCATTGGAAATGAATTTAACGGCCCATGTGAAAATATCATGATCAGTAACAATCTTATTGTTAATTGTAACATAGGAATAACTGTGAAGGACGGAAGCTCGGCAGTGAGTTCCGGTAATACACTGTATTCTAACCAAACTGGTATCAAACTGTGGGAAAAAAATAATGGTCTTGGAGGAGGAGTACTTGATGTGGAAAATACGATCATTTCAGCTACCAAAGGTTTGGTGACCGATATTGATGAACTGTCGAACTGCGTAATTGCTTATACTTTATGCGACAGCGAATTACCCGAGGGTATTGGAAATCTGTATGCTGATCCGGTATTTATCTCAACAAATGCTTTCAATTTTCAGCTTCAACACGAATCTCCCTGCATTGACGCAGGAAATCCTTCCGGTAATCCGGACCCAGATGGTACCATTGCTGATATGGGGGCTTTTTTTTACAATCAGGGTAGTTTTCAAATCATAATTAATGAAATAAATTATAAATCATCAGCCAGTTATGAAACCGGCGACTGGGTCGAGTTGTACAATCCTGACTCAATTCCGGCAAATCTTTCTGGATGGGTTTTTAAAGATGAAAAAGACGACCACATTTTCAATTTTCCTCATGGGACAATAATGCAACCAGCAACATATTTGGTGTTGTGCAATGATGCTGCCTTGTTTGTGGAAAGGCATCCCAAAGTGAATAACTTTATTGGTGATTTCGGCTTCGGTTTAAGCAGTAATGGAGAAATGGTCAGACTATTTAATCGTTTGGGTGATCTCATGGATTATGTCCAATACGACGTGATGTCTCCCTGGCCTGAGGAACCAAACGGTCAGGGATCTTCTCTTGAGTTGAAAAGTCCGTGGCTTGACAATTCTATGCCTGAAAACTGGTGTGCTTCTGTTTTACATGGGACTCCGGATACGCTTAATAGTTGTGGGTATTTCTCAGTTGAACTGCCCGAAACCAATTTCCGTGATTTTGCAGTCTTCCCCAACCCTGCCGTGGGGAAATTCTATGTTTCGGCAGATTGTCCTGCAAAAGGGCGTCTTACCATACAGATTTATGGTGTCGATGGACGTTTGGTTGATCAGCTTAACAGATTAGTAAATGGCTTTGAAAAAAAGGTATTTGAAATTCAACAACCCGGAGCTAAAGGAATTTATCTTGTAAGAATTATTTTTTCTAATGAAACCGGCAGTAGTTCTGCTACAAAAAAAGTGCTGATAAATTAATTATTTCAATCATCCATTTCGGTGAATTAGCAGGGTTTGATGTCTTTAGTTTATTTTAGGCCTAATAGACAAAAAGGAGGCTGAAAATTTCTGAAACCATTATCATTATTAGCTTTGCACAGAATCAAAGTATTTGAATAAAAAAATGTCCTTTTTGCAACAGTCCGGAGAAGAGATGTTTTTTTCAGTGCTATAAAGCGCATAATTGATTGTTCCTTAGGTAAGGATTATAGGAATCATGGAATAAAACAAACAAATAACCATTCTCGCACGTCAGCAAACCTACTGAACTTCCTGTTGGCTGAAAATCAGACAGCTGCTTTAGTCACCACGACAGTGATTAAAACCATTATTTCGGGTACATGATAAAAGTGTGACAAATCAGGCAGTTATTTCATTTGAGGATTTCCTGTTTTCGAAATAAACTGATTTTAAGTGCTATCAGTATAAAACTGAGAGTGATGTTGAAACTCAGGTTAATCAACTGTCAGCAATGTTTTTTACAATATCCATCATTTCGTTGAAGCTACTCAGCGTTTTGGTGTTGGTTAAATAATACAAATTTTCAGCAAAACGGATAAGATGATGGCTTTCAGCAAAGCGGAGATATTCCGGCCGAAGATTATCAGCGCTGATGCGAATTCTGTCCAGTGCATCTGCATCTTTAAGCAAAGCTATAGTCTTAAATCCCGGGAAAGAGGATTCTATTTCCTGGTGTATCGAATGTTTGATAACCGCCTGCTTTATGTTTTCTATTCCGTTTCTTGAAACCCCTGATTTGAGGAACAGGGGTGTAAAAAACGGCAACTTTCGTTGTGCTGCCCATCTGCCGTGTTCTTCACAAAAACCATCGTGTCTGCGTGCCATGTCATGAATGAATGCTGCACAAAATGCTTCTTTAATTTCTTGTTTTAACCCAACCCGCTCTCCGATTTTTAGTACATGTATCATCACCCGGTATGTGTGATTAATTCCATGTAACAAACTTGGATGATCAAAGTATTCGGGGAGAAGGGCAAACTTATTAAAATCAAGATCAGGCATACAAGTCTTTTTAATTAAATAAAATGATGATTACCGCATGGATCGTGAATAAAGGCCGATAAGTGCAATAATAAATACTGCAACTGATACATTGACAAAATCAAAAGGACGAAGAAAAAGCAGCATCAATATCAGCATTACTGCCTGAGCCGGACCATAAAAGTAGAATCCCTTTTTCCTGAATTTCCACAGAAGAATAAGGCCATAAATTGACACACCAAAAATGAAAATTCCTAAAACTGAAAATAATAAAGCTGCTTGCTTCGGAATGACAAGGTGCCTGAAATATTGTTGCAGCACATCCTGAAATATTTCACTGGCAACAACTCCGGCAATCATAATTAAAAACAGCAATCCGTTGTAAACCATCGAAAAAATCAATAGCACAGATAAACCGAGACTTCTGTGATTATTTTTTATCACTGGATTTGTCTGTAGGTCTTGGTTTTTTTCAGCCATGTTTCATTGGTTGTTAATAATCAGTTCATCATTTTTAAAAATCTGGAATACAGATAAATAAAAAGTAAGGTAATTGTAGCATCAAGAAAAGGAATCGGAAATCCTTTGAGATAAACGAAAGGCAAAAGTACAAGAGCTATTTGGGAAGCTGTGTAAAAGTGAAAACCTGTTTTGCGCATGTGCCACATCAAACGTGCCCCTGTGAGTGAAAAGAAGTAGAGAATAAAACCTGTCAGAAAGAAGTTTTTCCCGGCGTTGGCAAATAATTCCATTCCCGGCAAACGATTACTCAGTTCATCCATAAGCGGTTGGGCTTCTTCAAACGAAAAGTAGATCATCAGAAATGAAATTGCACTGAATCCACTGCCAATAAAGGTGAGAACGCATAAAACAGTTAGTGGTAAAGGCCGCTCACGATTGTCAGGGATAGTTTTGTTCATGTTCTCTTGATTGCTCATAGTTGCATTTTCCCTTTCCGGTAAGTGTCAAGGTAGAAATTTCTCCTTTCAACCAGGTCTTTAATCTCAATGGCCATATTTGCATTTACATCCAGGGCCATCGGATAAATGTATTTCATGGATTGTTCGAGGTAACTGGCCATTTTTTCCTCAATAATCACATCCAGATGAAGGTCTGTAAGATTACTAATCCGGTCGGCAACTTTCAGAATTTTAGCTTCTTTGGTTCCTCTAATCAGAATTTTTGTAAGGTATTCTTCTTTTGTTTCTGAAGGTAGTCTGGTAACTTCATCCACAAGTTCAAGGACTTTAGCCCCGTCGGTGAGCTCCAGAATTTCTGATTTGTTGGTCTCAGGAATGTCTTCAAAAAGGTCATGAATGAGGGATGCTTTGAGAAGAACGTGATTGGTATAATGATAATCAATAAGTATGGTAAAGGTGGCCATCATGTGCCTGAACTGATTGCCACCTACTTTTCTGGCTTTCCCGATGAGTGCTGTGGCTTTTTGAATATATGGTGCCACAATCAGACGCAGAAGTTCGTCTTTTTCTTTATTTTCCATGGGTGATTAAACAATTTGGAAAGCATACATACTTCGGGGAAATCTTATTCCAGTGATCCTGTAACTTTTTCGACTTCTACGAGTATTTCACATGATTTCACCAGATTTTTCATTTTGTTATGGTCGTCGTAAAGCGGACGGTCAACATCAAGAAAATCAACATATTTTCTGATTACTTTTTTGGCAGTCTGGGTGCCTTTGCCAAAGCTATAATCTCTGAAGTCGAGTGCCTGTGCTGCTGCCATCATTTCGATTCCGAGTATTCCATATGCATTGTCGAGTATTTGAAAGTTTTTAATGGCAGTATTCATTCCCATCGAAACGAAATCTTCCTGGTCTGCGGCGGCCGGAATGGATTGAATAGATGCCGGTGCGCTCAGAATGCGTTGTTCAACGATTTGCATGTCAGCTGTATATTGGCTGAGCATCAGCCCTGAAAACATTCCTGCACCTTTTGTCAGAAAAGCAGGTAATCCAACGCTAAGTGCCGGATTGTTAAGGCGGTTCATGCGGCGTTCCGACATCACACTGACCATAGTAATGGCAATTCCGGCCATATCCATTGGCAGGGCAACAGGTGTTCCCTGGAAATTGGCTCCCGAGAGTTGGATGTTTTCATCCGGGAAAAATATAGGATTATCACCTACACCATTCAGTTCAATTTCAACCTGTGAGCGTGCATAGGCAAGAGCGTCATGAGCAGCTCCGATAACCTGAGGAGTAGAACGCATGGAGTAAGCATCCTGGACTTTGCATTTTACTTTTCCTTCAGCAAGATCACCTCCGGTAACCACTTTCCTTATGGCTTCTGCACTTCGGATTGCTCCTTTGAAACCCCTTACCTGGTGTAATTTAGCTGAATATGGTTTCATGTTGGCTTTCAGGGCTTCAAGTGACATAGCTGCACCAATTTCAGCCTGTTTCAGCCAGCGATTGGCATCGTACAAAAATAATGCACTCATGGCTGTAAGTACGTTCGAACCATTGATAGTTCCGAGTCCGTCACGTGCTTTCAAACCGGGAATAGGAATACCGGCATGGTCAAGTGCTTCTTTTCCGCTCATCAGTTCGCCTTTGTAATAGGCTTTTCCTTCGCCCATCATCAGCAATGCAATTTGCGACATTGGGGCAAGATCACCGCATGCGCCTACCGAGCCTTTATCGCAGACCCATGGTGTTACTCCGCGATTGAGCATTTCTACAAGTGTAAGCGTAATTTCAGGACGAATACCTGAATTGCCATGCGCATGCACATTGATGCGCCCAAGCATTGCGCCTCTGACGTAATCTTCCGGCATAGGTGATCCTATTCCGGCTGCATGATTATAGATGAGGTATTTCTGAAAATCTTTTACCTGGTCATCCGTTAGAACTACTTCCGAAAATTCTCCAATCCCGGTGTTAACACCATACATGATTTCACGGGCAATGATTTTTTTCTCCAGCATTGCACGGCATTTTTTTATTCGTTCGACAGCATCCGGGTGCAGTTCAACTTTTTGATGATGTCGGGCGACATTTACAACGTCTTCGATCTTTAAATCAGATCCGGTAATAATTAAAGTCATAACAAATTATTTTTTTGGTTATTGATGTAAATTCACAGATAATCCTGACATCAAAGGAACAAAATTTCCGGCAGATAATAGCTGTGATAAATCGTTTATCATTGCTTTTGCTAAGGTGCATAAATTGCCAATTTTACCTCTTTATTGTTTAAAGTAAAAAATAAAAAATAATAAAAAATTGATAATTAATACTTTATAAAATGGAATAAAAAATTTCCCAAAGCAAAAGCAGGCAAATTTTTTATGAAATGCACGAAAAACTTAAAACCAAAGATTGTTTTTAAGAATGAATTGATTAATTTTGGCATTTGTAAAACGCATGAAATTTTTTTGATATGCAGGTAAGGAAACTTTTTTTATTATCCTTCACGCTGATAATGCTCCTGAGCTCATGTGAAACCCGTGAGGAAAAACTGGTTAAGTATATGGTTACTGATGCAGTATCATCATACTATTTATCCTATCTTGATCAGTCAGGGCAAATTGTCAGTGAAATGATAAATGCAGAAAGTGCTCATGACCAGTGGGAATATTCGTTTTTTGCAGAACAAGGAGAAATTGTTTACATTTCAGGTAATTACAAAGACATTAGCTCTTCTTTGAGAATTATGATTATGGTCGACGGAAAAATTTTCAGGCAGGGATCAAGTAGTGGGGATACGGTGAAATACGTTACTGTTTCGGGGGTGATACCCTATTAATCATCAAAAATAAATTTTTAGTTTAATTCGTTTAAATAGTTGCTTTTGTTTACAAACAATAATGCTTTCAAAATTCAGTAATGGTTGCTTATCAGGCTTTGCGAAAATCTGGCTGTTAATCTTTTTTTTCACCGCCTGTTCAGGTAAGGAAAATCCTCCAACCCCCGGGGAAGGGAAAATCACTTTCAGTTTTTCCCACTATAACGACAATGAGCCGTTGCAATGTGATACCATGATCTATATCAATGCTGCCGGAAATCATTATCTGGTCAACGAAATACAATACTTTATTTCTGATGTTAAACTTTGCAGAAGTGATGGTACCTATCAACTGATTGACCAGTGGAAAGACATTCACTATGTTGACACCGACTTGCCTGAAGCACATTCTTGGCATATTTTTGATCCGATTCTTCCGGGTGATTATGAGAGGATTACCTTTACTTTTGGTATCTCGGAATTAAAAAATCAGAGTCTTATGTTTGTCAATCCGCCTGAGCGGGACATGTTTTGGCCGGAAGTTCTTGGTGGTGGATACCATTACATGAAGCTGAACGGGAAATGGTTGTCAGCCGGCGGGCAAATTCTTCCCTTTGATTTTCATCTTGGAATTGGTCAGATTTATGCTGGCGGAGTTGTTATAATTGATTCCATTACTGGTTTTGTTCAGAATTATTTTGAGGTGGACTTACCAAATTCTTCATTTACTATTTCCGAAGGTGATGAGCTGATTTTTGATATAAGGATGAATGTTGAGAATTGGTTTCAAACACCTTTTGTTTATAATCACGACGATTGGGGTGGCGACATAATGCAAAATCAGGATGCTATGCATATTGGCTGTGTGAATGGTAAAGAAGATGTTTTTTCATTTTCTGTTATGAACAAAAAACATATTAATTGATAAATTGCTGTTTCATGCTAAACAGCAGTTAAAAAAAGGAGACTGTTGCTTTGTATTTTGTAAAACTAATCATAGGGAAATTTCGGGAAATAATCGTAAAATGCAAGCTTTACTTGAGCTTGTTGCTGTTTCTTACACCAATCCTGTTTTTTGCCTGTTCCCGAAATGATGAGGCAGAACCATATGAACCGACACCCTATATAATCAACATTCCATACGGTTTCCCGACCAACCTCAATATACCCGAGGACAATCCAATGACTGTTGAAGGTGTTGAATTAGGTCGTTATTTGTTTTACGATGGGCGGATGTCTGGCCGCACACACCCCGATTCGCTGATGAGCTGTGCCACTTGTCATATGCAGGCAAACTCATTTGAGTGTGGGGTTGATCATCCGGTTTTTACTGGTGGTTTTACTTTCGGACTTAGCGGAACGCCAACACATCATGTGATGTTGCCACTCATAAACCTTGTTTGGAATGCTACAGGATTGCTCTGGAATGGGAAAATTTCGAAAGATAATCCGGACTTGCATTATCAGAAGCTTGAAGATCTTGTCTGGATGGGTGTTGTAGCCAAGCATGAAATGTCAGGAGACACTAATCGGACTAAAGCATTGATTAAAAGTATTCCAGGATATCCGGAAATGTTCAGGAAAGCCTTTGGAACGGATGAAGTTACTATGGATCGGATTTCAAAAGCTGTTGCGCAGTTTGTCAGAACACTTATTTCGTCCGATTGTAAATTTGATAAATACATGCGTGGTGAATATCAACTGACTCCTGAAGAATTACGGGGTTTTGTCTTGTTTACAACCGAAGAAGGTGCCGATTGTTTTCATTGCCATGGGGGATTTGGGAATCCTTTATTCACCACTAATTTGTTTTACAACAACGGAAAGGATATTGAATTTACCGATCCCAATGATCGCTTCAGTATAACCGGGAGGTCATCAGATAAAGGAGCTTACAAAGCAACAACACTGAGAAATATCAGATTTACCGGTCCCTACATGCATGATGGACGTTTTGCAACTTTGGAGGAAGTGATCGAATTTTATTCTCATCACTTACAAAATTCACCTTACATTAACCCCCTGATGCATCATGTAGCCAATAATGGAGTTCAGCTTACACCGTCTGAAAAAGCTGATTTGATGGCATTTATTGAAACTCTTCGTGACGAAACATTTTTAACAAACCCTGCCTTTTCAAGACCGGATAATCTACCAGGAGAAAAATAAATAAAACCCGCTGAAGTGTAATACCAAAGCGGGTTTTTTGGAGGTACCAAGCGGAGTCGAACCGCTGTACACGGTTTTGCAGACCGTTGCCTAACCACTCGGCCATGGTACCAAGATCGCTGCAAAGATAAAATTTTTATTCATTTCCCTCTTTCTTTCAAAAAAAACCGGCTGTTATTTAAAAGAGTTGTAATTTTAACACTCCTAAAAATGTTGTGATTTTAAACCAAAAATTCAGTAATCAATGATAAAAAGTAATACCTTATTAGTTGTACTGATGATTTGTCTGATCGGTACTTCATTCGCACAATGGATCAATAATCCACTCGAAAACACCTCAATAGCAAAAAAATCCAGTGAGCAGGCACTCCCCAAAATTGTGGTGCACGTTGATGGTACAGCTTACATTTCGTGGTTTACGATGGAAACCGGAGTTTATAATGTAAGAATGCAACGTATTGACAATAATGGGAACCCTCAATGGGGTGATAATGGAATATTGGTAAGTAGTGAGCCTCAGGATAGCTGGATCACAGATTATGATCTGGCCATTGATCCAGATGGTTATGCTCTGATTGTATTTATGGACTTGAGAACCGGTGAAAGTAATCCGGTGGCATATCGTATTTCTCCAGCTGGTGAAATGGTTTGGGGAACATCGGGAATTTTACTTGCCAACGACAGTAATTTTGATCCAAGCCCGAAAGTTTGTGCTACTTCAACAGGTAATGCTGTATTTTCATGGCAAAGTGCTGGTGAAAATCTTTCAGAAGTACGTCTGCAGAAGATTTCTCCTGCCGGAGAAAAATTGTGGGGCGAGGAAGGGATTATTTTATCAGATCCATCCTTAAGTCTGACTTCTCCCTTTGTTCTTCCTGCTGGGGCAGATCAGGTTTTTCTTGTCTGGCATGAGGAGTCCGGACCATTTTGGGCACCAAACAGGGGTTTGTATGTGCAAAAGCTTGATGCTGACGGCAATTTCATATTTGCATCAGAAACAGTTATTTATTCTCCGGTTCCTGCCATTCCTGTAGTGTATTTGGAGATGTGCCGTGACGATGAAGGAGGCATTGTTTTTACATGGTATCGTAATGACGAAGGATTGCATTTTCACAGCTACATCCAACATATGAATGCTGCCGGGGAGGTTACCATGCAGGCCAACGGAGTCATGCTCTCGGCTACATCCGGTCGTAATCACATGTATCCTGAACCAGCTTTTCTTGCACAAAATCAGGAAATTATAACTTTTTTCAGCGAGCAGGACCTGAATCAAAATGAACGGGGCTTTTATGCACAAAAGCTGGATATGGAAGGTAATCGTCTGTGGGGTGAGGAAGGTAAAGAATTAATACCACTTGGAAATAGTGATTATGGGCAGTTTACTGCAGATGGGTATATCGATCGTGCTATCTGCATTTATCAGGAAGCTGTTTATGGCACTAACACTGCCAAAATGCAGGCTGTGATGCTGGATAAGGACGGTGATTATGTTTGGCCGTCAGAATTCATAGATATGTCAACTGCTCAAAGCGAGAAACTTCACAATGTGTCAACTTCTTACTATTGGGGACAATGGGTTGCAGTATGGGAAGACCGTCGGGATGATGATGGTGATATTTTTGCACAGAATATACAGCCCGATGGAACATTGGGGATAGTTACGACCGGTCTTCAACAGTCTGTCAGCGAAGACAGGCCATTCAGCATTTTACCAAATCCTTTCCATGAATCTTTCACAATTGATGTAACCGGCAATAACACAATTTTCAGATTTTATGACCCCAAAGGAACTTTGATTATCAGCTCTGTTATTTCTTCGGGTGTTAAGACATTCAACACTTCTTCACTACCATCCGGAATATATTTTTATCAAATCATTCAACATACTGGTGTAAGTTTTTCAGGAAAAATGATAAAATAGAACGCTCAATTCACTAATTGTTTCATTTAACTATAAATCAAATTATTATGAGTTATTTTTACAGGTTTTTAATGGTTTTTGTTTTGATGATGGCCATAGATGGCTTTTCACAGGATTACAAAGTTCAAAGTTTCATTACTGATCCTGAAATGGGTCAAAAAGTAGTTACAAAAATGGTGGACAATTTGCCCCCTGTTGATGATTCCTTTACCATCGGAGGATTTGACAGATCACCGGAAATTAACTGGCAATTTTCAGATCCGGTATCAATTGGTTCATCTGTGCGGGTTTCCAAACAGGAGGAAACTACTTTGGTAGCCTGGTGGTTGAACAATGAAAGAGCTTCCTTGTACAGCAATTCGCCTACACCTATCTGGGAAAACCCTGTAACCTCCGATTTTGAATTTGCCATTGATATGACGCCAAATGGACTGTATCTGGCACTGGGTTATGGAAATATGATACAGGTTTATGCAACAGCCACACAGGCACTTGTATGGGAAAAGGCCACCGACGCATCTGTAACCAGTGTAAAAATCAGTGAGGACGGAACAATGGTTTATGCGCTTGAAAATTCACCCGGCGGGCAGGATAAATCAAGTGTTAAAGCATACGAGGTAGGGCAGGAAGACCCTGTATGGGCTACAACTTTTTCGGGAACAGGTGTTGCTTTTGCTGCTTCGGGTGATCGATCAAAGTTTGCTTTTTGCCAATATCCGGGAGCAAATAAAATGCATATTCTTGACGGTCTTACCGGAGAGGTGATTTTTGATGCATTTTACCGTAATCAGAATCCGCCTTCCTTTAGCTATGATGGTAAACTGATTATTTCGGGTGACTATGGTGGATACGCTTATCTGCACGAATATGATGATAATACTGGAACCTATTTTGAAAAGTGGAATTTTAAAGTTGGAGGAGGTGGAACTTCGGCCTGGGTCATAGGAGTGGATTTATCGGATGATGGATCAACAGTAGCTATCGGAACACTGGTTTTTCTCTCTTCTGATTACAATGGCGAAATTTATTTGTTCAATACCTATTCCAATGAACCATTATGGGTTTATCAAAATTGTGGTGATGAAATTACATCCATTTCGATTTCGGAGGATGGATCGTTGATTGCTGCTGCAGGCTGGGGGCCAGTGGATAATACCAAGCCTGATTTGATGCTTTTCCGTAAGGAAAGCAGCGTTCCGTTTTTCACAATCAATACCCCGGGTTCTTTCAATTCTGTAGATCTATCACCAGACGGAACATTATGCAGCGTGACAGGTAAGGCTGTGCATGCACGTGTGATGGGCAGTGGTGGCTTGCTGTACAATATTAATTCAAACCCCGGAGGTGGTTCAGTTGCCGGTACAGTAGTACTCGACGGAGCTTCTACGTTTGAAAATGTGAAAGTTCAGGTAGAAGGTATCAATGATTATTATGATTATACAGACACAGAAGGTAATTTTGAAATAAAATATGTCCCGGCAGGTACTTATAATGTTGTTGCATCAAAAGTAGGCTATTATCCTGAAGAACAAACAGGGATAATTGTAACTGAAGGGGGTACAAGCAATGTGAATTTTTCTCTTTTACCAACCGGAAATCCGCCTGAAAATCTTATGGCCACAAAAGGAGCAGATTACAGTGTTCTGTTAAGCTGGGATCATCCAAATCCTTCAGCTACCTCTGGTTTTAACATTTATCGTAAAAGCCATGAACAGGCACTATTTCCTGAAACACCAATAGCTACTGTTTTAAATAGTGAACTGGAATTTGAGGATGAAGATGTAAAACCGGTAATTACTTATTATTATGCAGTTACTGCTGTTCTTGACGGAGGTGCACAAAGCCCTTATTCAAATATAGACCAGGGCTGGATGGCTTCTGGTTTTGTGGTAAACGATATCAGCGTTTACACTGGGACTACTCCAACCATTGACGGAACTTTGTCTGCGGGTGAATGGGATGACGCCTTTGTTATGGATGCATCAGATTTTTTTGGAACTTATGATAACAACCCCAATCCAATGGGAAGTGTCACTATGTTTTTCAAGGTAAATGAAGGAATGACCGAAATGTACGTAGCTTGTATTGACGAGAATAAGACCGTTTTGCAGGATAATTTTACGGTATCACTTTATATTGATGATAACAACGATGGTTCTTTTCCTCCGGCAGAAGAGGATTTTGAAGGAAATTACTGGGCAAGGTATTTTGCTGCCGGCAATGTGATTACTTACCGTCCGATTTATAATACAGGAGGTGTTGGTCAAAATTTTGATCTTGTTGATCCTCAGGTCGAAGCCTCGGATGCAACTGGTTTTGTAGTGATGGAACTGGTTATTCCAATGGGTGATGATGAAGTCTGGAAACTTAATCCAAATGAATTTAATCAAAGCGGAATGATGATGTTCACAACAAATTTTGATGGTTATTGGCCGGCACTCAATCAGCAAATATTCTATCCGTTAACTTATGGAACCCTGACATTTGGCGCTGATAATGAAATGCCGCCCGCTCCTGATGAACTGGATATTTGGTGGGATAGTGCGACTGCACCGGTGCTCATTAAAATGGAATGGGCACAGCCAGACATTAACGATTTCGATCATTTCAACCTCTACATCAATGAAGGAAGTGGCTTTGAGTTACTTACGGAAACTATCGGGCGTCAGGTTTTTTACATCACTGACAATACCGATTATACTTTGTTTTATGTGACTACCGTGGATAAGGCAGGTCAGGAATCTGAACCATCAGAAAACATGATTTTTGATGTTACTACTTTCGTTACCGAAGTGGAATCGGCCGCAAATCTGCAGATTTATCCAAACCCGGTATCTGCTGATGCAAATATCATGATTAATGTTGAAAATGAAGGAGAATACAATATTTCTGTGCTGGACATTAATGGTCGTATTGTTCAAAATTTGTATTCCGGGCAGCTTAACTGTGGTGTTCAGTCATTTGTTTGGAATGGAACAGATAATCAGGGCAATACATTATTGCCGGGTGTTTATTTTATCCGTGTTTCATCCTCTGAAGATTATTTAATCAAAAAGATGATAAGGATAAAATAAGGAAAGATATTTTTCAAACGAATCAAAGGCTGTCTCATAATTGAGATGGCCTTTTTTGTTTTTAAACTAAAACAATGAACCTGGAAACGTATTTACTGCTTCTCTCCGGATTGGGCTGACGATACCCGGGATATTTTGTCTACTGATAATCTATCCTTCGGAATAAGGCCTAACTGTCCTTAAATAAGAGTAAGAATTATAGCATGTTAGGAAAATTGACTGGTAGTTTTATGGAGATTGCTGTGGGTTTGACTGTAAATAAAGATTTTACCGGGTTTATATGGTTGTTAAAGTTTTTGTAAAGTATAAATTTTCGGGATTAATGTAATGGGCATAAATTTTGTAAAACACTCCCTCACTTCAATTTATTGATAATGTGTTTTTAATAAAAAAAAAAGAGACTGCCCCTTTTGAGGCAGCCTCTTTTTTCAGAAAAAAACTGATTATTATTCAACATCCCACCATACGCGGATGTCAAGATTATCACCACCCATTACTTGAGCGGCAGCTTTAACCATTGTACTGTTGATATTATATTCTTCAACAGGGAATGGGATTTTTCTTGGGATTTGTTCACCACTGCCTTCCAGTGGTTCAAAAACGATGTTGCCTTCGGTGGTTACATTTGCAATTTCACCGGGTTGCAATAACATTTTCGGATATCCTGATCTGCGGTACTCAAACCATCCTTGTTCACCCTGCAGATAAAGTGCAAGATACTTCTGAGTAAGAACTGTTTCTTCTGATGCAGCGGGCAAACCTGCGATGAAAGCATCAATATCGGCAGTTACTCCCCAGTCTTCCATACTTGCTTTTACACCTTTTTCGTACCATTCCTGGCTCCATCCGTAATATTCTGAGAGAATGAAACAAACCTCAGCATAATCCATAAAAGGATAAGCATAAGTTTGCTCATGAACTATAGATGGGTTAACTGAAAAGTCAGGGCAATTCGGAGCATATTGTTTTGTTTGCTCGTCGGGCATACCATAAGGCATACCTAAAACATCAGCAT
>RZYY01000213.1 GCA_009930115.1 Sphingobacteriia bacterium
GTGTATAACATGAAGGTCGTGGCCCTCGTTCACAGAACTATTTATGGGTTGCGGTCTCGGCAAATAGGGGATACCAGTAAAGTCGCATCCATGAGGGTACGCTTCGTTTGAAGGGAGGTAACTCGTGACTTCCGGACTGTTGTGTGAGTACGTATAAAACTGAATTTCGTTCAGCGTTTTACCCATGATGTTGTAGAGCTCCGCTGTTTTCTTGATTTTCTTTGATGCGGGGGATGCTGGGGTGAAATCAGCTACTGCTGCCGACATTATGGTAATATCATGATGGGGGAAATGTGTAGTTGTTTGTTCGTACATTTCCTGTGCAGTGGTTACATTGATAAGATGAACGGCAGGGTGATCCACCGTGAGGTGCGTTGGTCCGCTGACGAGGGTAACCTGTGCTCCTCTTAATGCAGCTTCGTGTGCCAGTGAAAAACCCATAAGGCCGGAGGAGTGGTTTCCTATAAAACGGACAGGATCAATGGGTTCGAAGGTAGGGCCGGCTGTAATGAGGATTTTCTTTTTATTAAGCAGGTTACCGGTCAAAAAAAAAGCTTTGATGGTCTTGAGGATATTCTCAGGTTCTTCCATTCTTCCTGTGCCGATCAGACCGCTTGCCAAATCGCCTGCCCGGGGTTCGATAAGGGTAAGACCATAAGCAATGAGTTGTGCAATATTTTTTTGAGTTGCCGGATGTTTGTACATATCGAGGTCCATCGCCGGGGCAAAGAAGACAGGGCATGTGGCTGCAAGCCATGTGGTAAGCAGGAGGTTGTCGGCAATTCCAGCGGCCATTTTGCCAAGGGTGGCAGCCGAAGCAGGAGCGATGAGCATCAGGTCGGCCCAGTTGCCCATTTCCACATGACTGTTCCATGTGCCGTCTTCAGGGTGAAAAGGGTAGGTGAGGGCAGGTCGTCCGGAAAGGGTCGAGATGGTAAGAGGAGTAACAAAGTCGCGTGCATTTTCGGTAAGGATGACCTGCACTTCGGCACCTTCTTTCACCAGAAGCCTGATGAGCAAAGGTATCTTGTAGGCAGCAATGCTTCCGGTGATACCGATCAGTATTTTTCTGCCCTTCAGCATGATTAGTCGAGCACAGGTTTATTGGTACTTTCTTCTTTTTCTTTCTCTTTTTCTTTTGAAGGGTTGCGGTAGTAAATCTGACCGTCGAGATATTCCTGAACAGCAATCAGTGAAGGTTTTGGCAGCCGTTCGTAATACTTGGAGATTTCGATCTGCTCGCGGTTTTCAAATACTTCCTCGAGATTGGTAGTGTTGGTGGCAAATTCATCGATTTTCTTTTTCAGCTCGTCTCTCATTTCCAGTGCAATCTGATTTGCGCGTTTGGAGATGATGGCAAGAGTTTCGTAGATATTTCCGGTGTCTTTGCTGAAATCCCTCATTTTGCGGGTTACTGCTGTGGTATCGGTTTTTATTCTTTTGTAATCCATAAGGTTGAATTATTTTTGTGTTAGGATGTTATTGTTGATATCTTGCCAGTTGTTTGCCGGTCTGGTCATGGATTTTGCCCAATTCTTCCACATACCTGCTGTCAGGATAAAGGGTGATAAAATCGTAATACGCTTCGGCAGTACTTTCAAAACGCTCCCTGCTTTTTTCGGCAATGCTTTTGGAGGCAAAATTGTAATTGGCCACCACTATTTTGTACATGATTTCTTCTTTGAACTGAGTATCAGGATAATCTTTCAGCACATTTTTAAAGGAAACGATGGCAGCCTGATAATCCTCTATCTTGAAATAGAGATTGGCAATGTTAAAGTCTTTTTCCTGAAGCTTCAGCCGCAGTTCATCAATGAGATCGGTTGCTTCCTTTGCTTTTTCCCCGTAAGGGAATCTGTTGATGAACAGTTGAAATTCGTTGATGGCTTCATAGGTAACAGTTTGATCGAGAGAAGAGCGGGGGCTGTCGAGATATTTGCAGTAAGCAGCCTGGAATGCTGCTTCTTCGGTGTACTGGCTGCGGGGAAAAGTGGTGGTAAAACGGGTAAAATAGTAACTTGCCATGATGTAATCCCGTTCGTGATAGTAAGCATAGGCATATTTAAACAGCAGCTCTTCCGACTGATTTGTTCCGCGAAAGACCGGGATAAGCTGGTCGAAAAGCTGCAAAGCCCGGTAATAATCGCCCTCGTCATAATATTCCATGGCCTTCTGGTATTTCAGATCATTGTCGGTACTTTTAAGCAATTTCTGGTGCTTGCTGCACGAGAACAATGCAGTGGAAACGAGAAGGATAACTATGACTGAGGTTTTTTTAAACATGGGCGCAAAAGTAATATTATTACAGGAATGGATAACGAGTACTGTAAGGATTTATTTGATAAGTTGCTTCATGCCGGAGGTAAATATGCGGAAAATCAATTGTTTGATGGGAAGCAGATGATTGTTGGAAATGCGATTTTGATAAAGAAAAAGAGTGGGTAAAATTTTTTTTTGTCAAAACAGACCTGCTACTTGTAAATTTAGTTTTACATTTGCGGCGAAAATTTTGCCCGATGGTGTAATTGGCAACACGTCTGACTCTGGATCAGAAAAGTCCAGGTTCGAACCCTGGTCGGGCAACCTGAAAGTCAAGCAGTTAATCAGTAAGAGATTAACTGCTTTTTTTGATTACGCACACAATTCCGGACACAAAACCGGTTTTAGGATGATCAGATGATTTTTGTTTTGTTGTTTTGACAGGATTACCCCGACCCTCCCGACTGCGTCGGGATAAATTACGGGAGCCTGATTTTCAACGTTTTCTTCCTTCATTTGATAAAATTCAGGTACCTGATACATTTAGACATTAAATTCTTTCACTGCAAAACAAGGTAATAAACAATGTGAGGTGGCCTTTCATGAGATCTGTCTTTTTATTTCGTACTTTTGGCTTGTCCCAAAAGATTACATAGCCCATGGAACGTTGAAAATCAGTTTTACCCCGACCCTTAAGGGAGCCTGATTTTCAACGTTTTTTACATTCATTAGTATCCGGAATAAGTTTTGAAGGATATAGGATAATAACGCTCACATGAAGAGCTCAAAGGGACTGGCAAAGGGTTTAAAATTGCGTAAGGATATCAGCGATGAAGCTGCGGGGTACAATTGACATGACGAGATGGTTGATAGACCGTATGGGAAATGCTCCTGTTTTTTTGAGAAAAAAAGGAACAAACCTGCATAAGATAATGATCATATCTTTATTTTGAGTTCAGCTCGCTTTGGGTCAAAAACCCACGCAGAAGCTGGTTAAAATCATCAGTAGCCTCAAGATGATGTGAATGGGATGCATTGTCGAAAACGTGTATCTGTGCACCCGGTGTCAGTGTTTTATAATATTCTGTCGTTGCGGGTGTGGCTTCGTCATATTCGCCGCAGGTATAGAGGACGGGAAGGTTAAGTTCATTCAGATGCCCGGTAACATCAGCATCCATGAGGGTGCCTGTCATGGTGAACTCACTTGGTCCCCACATGTAATTGTACACACCCAAACCCATTCCGGCCATCGCATTGTTGAGACATTCCGGCCAGGGATCAAGACGACAGACATGCTTGCTGTAAAAGATCATCATGGCTTCCTGGTATCCGGGAGCAGCGTAATCGCCACTGGCTTCATATCTGGCAATGGTGTCCTGCACTTGCTGAGGGAGCTGCGAAACAAGATACTGTTGGTCGGCGACCCACCTTGCAGTACTCAGATAGGGAGCTGCAAGTGTCAGACTGATGATTCCTCCGGGAGATTTCCGGATAATATATTCCATAGCCAGCATGGTACCCCAGGACTGACCGAGGAGATGAACCTGCGGAAGATTTAATGC
>RZYY01000060.1 GCA_009930115.1 Sphingobacteriia bacterium
GTCCCGCTAAGTTGAACTACATAATTCTGTGCAGAGGTGATTGGCTCAAACTGCAGGATTACATCCTCTGCATTGCCGGTGGCCGATTGAAAAGTGATGGTGTTAAGATCAGATGATCCTTCAATTTCCTGAAGCCAGATCTGCTCGTTATAAACACCTGTATTCACCAGAAAAGTTACTTCTCCGTTTATACCTAGAATATTGAGTTCGCTGGCAGCAGAACCAAATGAATCATAATCACCGCCGGTACCAATTGTAAATGTTCCCGCCAGTGGTCCGGATACTACACGATTACCCGCAGGAGCGGTAATATCAGGAATTCTGACAGTACCATTTACAATCATCGAAACACACTCTGCATCAATTTCATTTCCAATGCCTGCAGATGTTTTTGTGTCAAAAGTCAGCCAGAAATAATTGTTTCCGCCGAACATCTCCTGCGAGCCGGTGATATCAAAATCACCGGTTGTAACCGTGGCTGCAGTTGTACCAAACTGATTAACCGCATCAAACTGATCTGAAGAGCCCGTGAAATAGATACGGGCATTTTCGATGTTATTTTCCACCGGTGTTGCAGTGCCATTGGCATTTACCGTGAATGAAGTTATGATCAGCGGGCTGGAGGTTCCACTGGTAACAACTTCAATTCCAATGATCTGTTGATTGATTTTACCTGCAGCTATCTTCAATGAATTTTGGGTTGTTGTGGAGGATACATATTCCATAACCGGCGAAACGACAATGTCATCCAGCGAATGAATATCCCATGTTCCGTTATTGTTCATAATCACTTTTACAACAAGGCTCATTCCGCTGATATCTGACTGTAAAATGGTAGTAGTGCCAAAAGCACCTGTCAATGTATGTCCATCACTACCCAGCCCGTTCCAGTTGGGGATCAATGCAAAATCCCCGCCGTCAACACTAAACCAGACATCAAAATAATCGGAAACATTCATCGATCCTGATTGTGAAGCTTTAAGGCTGAAGGAAACCATTGAATAAGCTGTAATATCGATGTTTTCGCTCTGCCAAACCGCTTCACCGTCGAGGTCACGTCCCTGCAAATACCTCATATATTCTCGGGTTTTCAGGTAATCATTTGCATCCGAAAGGGTGCAATTCGAAACATTGAGTGTCCATTTGGTTACATTATCCGGATAATCCCCGATTGCCAACGGACCACCCGTACTGCCCTCATATCCTGTATTTTCGACGTACGCAGAAAAATCTTCTGACCAGACCACTTCCTGCGCTGATATTGCGCTGAACAGTAAAAATAAGCTTAACACCACCAAAACTGAAGTAATTGATTTTCTTTTCATTTTTACATTGCTTTATAATTGATTATCAGGCTCAAAACTTACCTGTTGAGAAAAATTCAAAGGTTTCCCTTCTGCCCTTTCCAAAATTACGTTTTTGTACTTATTTCTTGTTCTTAATTTGTCCGAATAATGGTCACATGCAATTGTTAATGGTGATAATCATTGATAATTAATACTTTATTTTTCTGCAAAATTTGTCCGAATAATGGTTTTGTTATATTTGTAACATTAAAATAAACAAGATGAACCCGGAAATCATTGACAGCTATCTTATCATCCTGGTATCGTATCAGTTGCTGATTTTTGCAATTATTCTTTATTTTTCAGGTATTTCCAGATCATATTCCAAAAAAATACTTGCCTTTTTTTTCATTGCCGGATGGTTTGTTTATTTTGCTTTAGGCAGTTTTTTCCTTGGCTGGCTTGAGGTAAGTACCTGGATCTATTATCTTTTTGTCCCTGCCCTGCTGAGTGTTTGCCCGTTGTTTTATATTTACGTAAAATCGCTCACTTCCGAAAAATTTATTTTCACCCTAAAATGTTGGTTTCATCTTTACCCTGCAGCAATTTCGCTTGCCATAAATTTGTTGCTTTTTAGCATATTGAGCCCGGCACAGCGGGAATGGTTTCTGACTTATGGATTTGTGCAAAAATCGGATGAGCTGCTGCTCGCCATCAACATTTATTTCTATTATCTGTGGGATTTTTTAATCTTTCCTGTTCAACTCATTCTATATTTTGTATTGATTTACAAAGAGATAAAAAATCATCACCATAAAATCAGGGAAATTTTTTCGAATCTCGAAAACAAGAAGCTCAACTGGCTTTACTGGGCTGCCGTATTCTTTGTTGTACTCATTTTGTTCAACAATCTCCTGATTCAGTCCGATCTTATCGATCATGCGGGTATTCGGATTTTATACAATATTGGCATGCTTTTATTTACCATTTTTATTTTCTTTTCCGGTCTGAAACAAATTACCATTTACGATTATGCGATGCTCGGCAACAGGGAGGATGGCGCGTCGGTGGAAGAACTGGCTGAAAAACAAAGGAACCGGGATAAAGCAAAAAATACAATTATTCAGCGTGCAGCTTTTCGGGAGAAAAACCGTATTGTTAACCTGAGTGAAGAAGAACAAAAAAACATTCTTCAAACAACGGAAACAGCAATTTTGTCGAGCAAGCTGTTTTTAAATTCCGAGCTTAAGATTACCGACTTGTCCATTGAAGTTTCGATTCCGCGCAGGCATATATCGCAAGCTATCAACGAGCAGGTTAAAATGAATTTTTACAATTTTATTAACCATTACCGCATTCAGGAAGCTATCAGGCTGATGAACAGCGAAAGTTCCGGAAAATTCTCCATCGAAGGGATTGCCCGGCAATCAGGATTTAATTCAAGATCATCCTTTTATACTGCATTCAAAACAGAAACGGGTCTTACACCTTCATCCTTTCTAAAAGACTTAAAAAAGGCAGAAAAACTTTTGTAATTAATTTTACACCCTGAAAAAATCAAAGCATTAATGAATTTTGAAAAGCAGCAGTAATTATCAACCTAAAATCAAACCTGAGAAAACAAAAAACGATTTTGTTCTCGAAACAGCAGCAATTGTCATTCTATTTGCAATCTGGGGAATAGCTGCCTATGCTCTGACAGTTCTTCCCGATACCATTCCGGTTCATTTCGACCTGAGCGGGCGTCCCGATGGTTATGGCGGAAAAGGGAGACTGTTGATCCTCCCTGCTCTGGCATTGTTCCTTTATGCCGGAATGACTATTCTTAACCGCTATCCGTATGTTTTTAACTATCCGGTTAAGATAACTGCCGAAAATGCTTTGAGGCAATACACAAACGCAACCCGGGCTATAAGAGCACTGAAGCTTATTGTTATGCTCGTATTTTTCCTGATCGCATACTTTCAAGTGCAATCTGCATTTACATTTTCATCAGGCCCCGGTATCTGGCTGCTTCCCTTGATTCTGCTGCTGGTTTATCTGCCACTTGGATACTTTATTATCAAAGCTTTTCGCAAAAAGTAATCCGATTATTTAAGTATTTTTGAAGCCAAAAGCAGTGCAATCTCTTTCGATGCCTGAATCATTAATGAAACAAAGTTGTTATGTTGGATCACATTATCAGTTTCAGTGTAAAAAATAAGCTGATTGTTGTTTTGTTTACTCTTTCGGTAGTTGCTTTTGGCATTTACTCGGTTACAAGGATACCGGTTGGTGCGGTACCGGATATTACCAACAATCAGGTACAGGTGATCACTGTTTCTCCAAATCTTTCCACACAGGACATTGAGCAGTTTATTACCTATCCTGTTGAACTTGAAATGGCTAATCTTCCGGGTGTGGAAGAAATCCGTTCTATTTCCAAATTTGGATTATCTGTGGTAACCATTGTTTTTGAGGACAAATCAGGCACTTATTTACCCAGACAATTTATAGCCGAAAAAATCAAATCAGCTTCGGCAAACATACCTGAAGGTTTTGGCGCGCCAGAAATGGGGCCAATTACAACCGGACTTGGAGAAATTTACCAATACACGCTTGACGTCAAACCGGAGTATAAAAGCCGATACAGCACAATGGAGCTTCGGACCTTGCAGGATTGGGTGGTTAAGCGACAGTTGTCAGGCATTCCGGGAGTCATCGAAGTAAATACCTGGGGAGGCCATCTTAAACAATATGAAGTGGCCATTGATCCACAGAAACTACGGACTATGGGAATTTCGCTCATTGAAGTTTTCGAAGCGCTGGAAGCCAACAACAGCGTTGCGGGCGGAGCATACATCGAAAAACAGAATCAAAGCTGGTTCATCCGTGGTGACGGATTGCTGAAATCCATCGAAGACATTGGCAATGTGGTTGTAAAAAATGTGAGTGGAATCCCTGTTCTCATCAATGATATAGCGGAGGTTAAACCTGGTTATGCAAACCGCTACGGAGCCATTACCGGCAATGGCGAAGGTGAAAAGATTCTGGGTCAAATAATGATGCTTAAGGATGCCAATTCCAAAAAGGTGATCAATGATGTGAAAAAACGGGTTGAAGAGGTCCAGAAGAACCTACCCGAAGGAGTATTTATCAACCCAATTGTAGATCGAAGCGAACTAATTGCCCGGACAACCTTCACAGTTTATGAAAACCTTATTCTGGGCTGCCTGATTGTCATGCTTGCAGTAATCCTTCTGTTGGGAAATCTAAGATCGGCATTGGTCATTTCATCAATCATCCCTTTATCATTACTTTTTACTATATCGGTGATGTACCTGTTTGGTGCTGATGCCAACCTGATGAGTTTAGGCGCCCTGGATTTTGGAATTATCATTGATGGTGCTGTGATAATTGTTGAATACACAGCCGTCAGCATTACCTCTAAGCGAAATGAGCTACATACACTGGAGAAGCATTCCCGACAAACACTAATGGATAAAATCAGCTTTGATGGAGCATCAAAAATGATGAATTCTGCGATATTTGGACAAATCATCATCCTGATTGTGCTGATTCCAATTTTTTCGCTGAGTGGTGTTGAAGGGAAAATGTTTCGCCCTATGGCACTGTCGTTCAGCCTTGCTATTGTTGGTGCTATGATTTTTGGTCTAACCTGGTTGCCGGCTGTTTCATCATTTTTTCTTAAGCCGGAAAAAGAGGGGAAACACAACCTTTCAACCCGAATTATAAACCTTTTATATAAAACATACTGTCCGGTAATGAGATGGGCATACGATCATAAAAAGACAGTGTTGGGGCTCGCCCTGGCTTCGCTCATTTTTACCGTATTTTTGTTCACAAAAATGGGCGCTGAGTTTGTACCCACTCTGGATGAAGGTGATTTTGTCATTCAACCGGTGTTAAAAACAGGAACTTCCTTGTCGAAAACAGTGCAAATGACTACCCAAATGGAAAAAATATTACTTGATAGTTTTCCAGAAGTTGAGCAGGTGGTTTGTCGAATTGGTGCCGCCGAAGTTCCAACCGATCCCATGTCAATGGAAGAAATTGACATGATAATCAAATTAAAGCCACGCCGGGAATGGGTAACTGCTAAATCCAAGGAAGAGCTTGCCGTCAGGTTTAAAGAAGCGCTCTCGGTAATTCCCGGTGTTGAATACGAGTTCACACAGCCCATTGAGATGAGATTCAACGAATTAATTACCGGTGTCAGAGCTGATATTGCCATCAAGGTTTTTGGTGAAGATATGGAATATATGAGCAATGTGGCCAGTAAAATCAAAAAGCTGGTGGAAGATATCCCTGGTGCAGAAGATGTTATTTTGGAGAAAACGGAAGGATTGCCACAAATGAGTGTAAAATACAACCGTCAGAAGATTGCATTTTATGGTCTGACAATAGATGAACTTAATCAAAACCTGACAATGGCTTTTGGAGGTGAATCAGCAGGAAGCGTATTTGAAGGCGAAAAGCGCTTCGATCTTGTAGTCAGATTACAAAGTGGATTTCGTGCTGATATCGAAAACATCAAAGGGCTGTGTATACCTCTTCCAAATGGCAGTTTTGTACCCATTAATGAACTGGCTGAAATAAATTATGCCACCGGCCCTGCAAAAATCTCGCGCGACAATACCCATCGACGCGTGGTTGTGAGCGTGAACGTCAGAAACAGGGATTTACAGTCAGTAGTAAACGATATCCGGGAAGAAATCAGTAAAAATATCAACCTTAGAACCGGTTATTACATTGCTTATGGTGGCCAATTCGAAAACCTGCAGAATGCAAATCGTCGCCTTCAATTGGCTGTTCCGGTAGCTTTACTCCTGATTTTCATCTTTTTGCATTTTGCATTTAAATCATTCAAAGATGCTCTCATGATTTTTTCTGCCATACCGCTGGCAACAGTTGGTGGCGTAATACTTCTCTGGCTCAGGGGAATGCCTTTCAGTGTTTCAGCCGGCATCGGCTTCATTGCCCTTTTCGGTGTGGCAGTGCTCAACGGAATTGTACTCATCGAACATCTCAAATCATTAAAAGAAAGTGGAATAAAAGACATGAAAGAAATCATTTTAAAAGGTGCCCGTGAAAGACTCCGTCCGGTATTACTCACTGCTTCTGCGGCAGCACTCGGATTTTTGCCCATGGCAGTGTCCACTTCGGCAGGAGCGGAAGTTCAACGTCCTTTGGCTACGGTAGTGATTGGAGGGCTTTTTACCTCCACACTGCTAACTATGGTTGCTTTGCCTTTGCTCTATGCACTGCTGACCAGAATCAATACTTCAGAGACTAAAAAAATCCCAACAAACCAAACCTTTAAAAACCTGCTCATCATTTTGATGCTAGTAATCCCTGCTGTTTCATTCGCTCAGTCTCCGAAATCCCTGAACCTGAATGAAGCTGTTACTATTGCCCTAAAAAACAATAAGGAAATCAATGCCGCTGAATTAATGGTGGAACAATCCAAAACAATGATTCCGTCAGCATTTGAGATAGACAAATTGTCGATTTTCTACGAATATGACGAAAACAATATTGCCGATAATGGTTATCCGCTCGGAGTGCTTGGTGTTGAACAGGGTTTTGCATTCCCAACAATTTATACTTCGCAACTCAAGGCGAATAAAATAGGTACTTCACTTGCTTCGGCTGAACTGGAACTGCAAAAAACACACCTTGTCCGGGAGGTTACACAACAGTTTTACTACATCATTTATCTGATGAACAAACAAGCTGAATACAAAATTATTGACAGTCTTTACGACCGTTATACAACTGCAGCACAACTTCAACTTGAACAAGGCGATATCAGTCAGTTAGAATTTCTGAATGCAGCACTTCAGCATCAACATATAACCGCAGAAATTCAGCAGCTTAATCACGACCTCGCTATTGCAAAGGTTGAATTTGAAAACTTACTGCAATACGACAGCACATTTTTAATTCCCTATGAACCGATTCAGGTATTAATCCTCCCTGAAAATTACCAGCACTCCGCAAATGAGCTTCCAGTGTTTGAGGAAAATATAAAATTACAGGATGCCCTGCTGAATGTTGAGCGCAACAGGCTATTGCCCGATATTACCCTCGGGTATTTCAACGGAACCAACAGTTATGCCGATGCCAAAAATTATGACGGGTACACCATTGGCATAGGATTACCTCTGTTTTTTGGTGAACAAAAATCCAAAATTAAATCCGGTAAAATTGCACTTGAAATTGCGCAGATTCAATTTGAAAACAGAATGAAACTGCTTGATAACAGAAAAACCATTCTCATGCAGGAACTGGCAAAATACCGGGAATCAATTGCCCTATATGAAAACTCGGGCAAATCACTGTATGATCAGATGCTTAAAACTGCCCGAGAAATATATTCAAAAGGTCTGATAAATTATTGCCAGTACGTCGAAAACATTGAAAAAGTAGTCGGCATCCGACTGGAATATCTCGACAAAGTGGCTGCATATAACCAAATTGTTATTCAATTGAAATATCTAACACTTTAATTGTAGTCTTATGAATCCATTTTCGCAAATAAAAAATAACTTCACCATCATTGTTCTTTTGCTGATTGCAGGATGTACCGGCAATGCACCGGAGAATGAAGATGCTGAAAGAGCAACTGATATTATAGAAATTACACGCGATCAGTTTAAACATGAAAATATGGAATTGGGCACTGCTCAATTCATGACCTTCGAAAACAGATTAGCAGTAAAAGGAATCATCCAGTCTCCTTCGGATGGCCAAGTCCAGGTAAGCTCAATGATACCGGGGCAGATACGCAATATTCGTGTAAATATTGGCGATCAGGTTGTGAAAGGTGAAACACTTTGTCAGATTCAAAGTCAGGAAGTTGTTGATCTTCAACAGGAGTTTACCGAAAGCGCGTCGTTACTTAAAGTTTTGAAAAATAATTACGAGGGAGCCAAAATTTTATTTGAAAATAATATTGATTCAGAGAAGACCTTTCTGGCTGCCGAAAGTGACTTTAAAAGCGAAACCGCCCGATATAACGCACTAAAAACCAAACTTATAATGCTACAACTTGATCCTGAAATTATTGAAAAAGGTAATTTTTCACCGATTATCAATATTACTTCCCCAATCAAAGGCTATATTACCCGCCAGAATGGTCAGAATGGTCAGTTTGTTAATTCTGAAGTATGCATAATGGAGGTGATTGACCAGTCCAGGACTTACCTGCAGCTCTATGTTTTTCAAAGTGATGTGCCCTATGTTCAACCGGGCCAGACAGTTCGCTTTTTTGCCCCATCAAGAAAAGAAATAATCCATACAGCCAGAATAACCCTGATTAGCCGAACCTTTGACGAAAATACAAAAGCAGTATTATGCAGTGCAGAAATCCTGGATGGAGCATTGGAACACCTGTTTGTCGGGCAAAATGTTGAAGCAGATATTATCACCGGCATTCAGCAATCTGCAGGTGTACCGGAAGAAGCTGTTTTTCATTCAGATCAGAAATCGTTTGTTTTGGTAAAAACTGATGAAGACAATCAAAAGTATTATTTCAAAAAAGAGGAGATAAAAACAGGAAAAACATTTGGTCAAATGATTGAACTTATTGATTTTGACTTACAAAAAAATATTTTGTTGCAGGGTGGATACAACCTGACCATTGATTGATTTATTTTGCAGTTTAATTCATCATTTTATGGAATGCGATAAGATTATCAATGATATTTACTCAGAAGTTAAATCCTCTTTGCCCGAAGGCAGGGTAGCTGATTACATTCCCGAACTGGCAAAAATCAACCCGGACAAATTCGGGATTGCATTATTGACCATAAAGGGCGAATCATTTGCAGCCGGAGACGTTGATGAGATTTTTTCCATCCAAAGCATCAGCAAGGTATTTTTGCTTGCAATGGCATTTTCGGCTGTTGGTGAAGATTTATGGAAACGAGTCGGAGTAGAACCCTCAGGAAATACCTTTAATTCGATTGTGCAGCTTGAGTACGAAAAAGGGATTCCGCGCAATCCGCTTATCAATCCCGGAGCTCACGTATTGTGTGATATTTTGCTGGATGAGCTTGAAGACCCTTATGAAGCCCTGCTTGATTTTGTCAGGAAAATAAGCGGAAACCGACATGTCGAGTACAATGAGAAGGTGTTCAAATCGGAAAAGAATTTTGGTTACCGCAATGCTTCGCTTATCAACATGATGAAATCCTACGGAAATATTCATAACCATGTGGATGCTGTGCTTGATTTCTATTATCACGCCTGTTCAATTGAGCTCTCCTGCCAGCATCTTACACGGGCATTTTTACCATTTGCGAATATTTCCATACCCTTTGATTACAATGATGTAACACTTACCAAAAGCCAGATTAAACGGATTAACGCCATCATGCTTTGCTGTGGCTTTTATGACGAGTCGGGGGAATTTGCCTTCGAAGTGGGGCTTCCGGGTAAAAGTGGTGTCGGCGGAGGAATTGTCGCTATCAATCCCGGACAATACAGTGTAGCTACATGGAGCCCGCGGATTAACCCCAAAGGCAATTCGGTTTTTGGTATGCGGGCACTGGAGATGCTCACCAGCAGAACAGAAAACTCAATTTTTTAACCAATTACGGTTTCTGAAATTTTCAGATCATTTTTAAATCAGTCTTATCACAGAAAATAAAAGAAAGAACATCAGTTTCTTTTGGCATTAATTCTTTCGGATCATTGTAATGCATTTTTCAACCGGACAAACCAGAGAGCAGAGATTGCAACCCGTACAGTTTTCTTCAATAATAACCGGAATTATCTGACCATCATTTTCTTTCAATTGAATGGCCTGATAACCCCCATCGTTGCAGACAATAAAACACTGGCGGCATCCGATACAACTCCCGCTGTTTATAAGCGCAACAACTTTATAACTTAAATCCAGGTTTTCCCACTCTGTTATGTTAGCCAGAGCTTTTCCCGAAAAGTCGGATATTTTTTCAAAACCTTTATCGCTCATATAACTCATCAGACCTGATGTAAGCTGATGTATTAACCCAAAACCGCGCTTCATCACACCAGTGCATATCTGAACCATAGCAGCACCGAGCAGGAAAAACTCCACTGCATCATTCCAGTTTTCAATGCCTCCGATACCCGATATAGGCAAACCAACTTCTTTTGCGCAATTTTTAACCATGTTCAATGCGATAGGTTTAATCATTTGACCGGACAAACCTCCCGTTGTGCTATGCAATCCCACCTGCGGAAAAGGAACAAAATTGTCGATATCAACGCCTGCAATGCTTTTTATTGTATTGATCATTGCCAGTGCATCAGCACCTCCTTGTTTTGCTGCAAAAGCAGGTTGTCGGACGTCTGTAATATTTGGAGTGAGCTTGACCATCACCGGAAGTTTTGCAACTTCTTTAACCCAGTGTGTTAACATTTCCACCAAATTTGGTTCCTGCCCGACTGCTGAGCCCATACCCCGCTCGCTCATGCCATGCGGACAGCTGAAATTCAATTCAAGACCGTCAGCACCTGTTTGTTCAACATCTTTCACTAACTGATGCCATTGTTTGCGGCTTTGAGTCATCAATGAAACAACAACCGGTCTGTCAGGAAAAGTTTTTTTTACCAATTCAATATCTCTCAGATTGTCAGCTATACTCCGATCAGAAATAAGCTCAATATTGGTCATTCCCGCCAGTTTTCTGCCCTGAAAGGAAATACCGGCATATCTGGATGAAACATTAACCACTTGTGTACCAATTGTTTTCCAGACAGCACCTCCCCACCCTGCCCTGAAAGCGCTAATTACCTGTTCAGCAGTGTTTGTTGGCGGTCCGGATGCAAGCCAGAATGGATTAGGCGCATTTATCCCGGCAAAATTTATAGACAGATCGGGCATAATTTTATTTGTTTTTAGGTTAATTGTTATTGCGAACAGCAAACTTTTTTCATACAATGAACCGGTAAATGTAATCAAAACAATTAACTGGAGGAAAAACACCCGGGTAGTGTTCATAGCGTTTCCAAACTGTCATTGTTCACGCACGGCCCGCATATTGTCATCAGGCCGTTTGCTTTTCCCTCAGAAGTTTAATTTTTAAGAGAATATGAAAGTTTTACAAGTTTGTGGGAGGATTAAAAACTATCGTTTTCAGTAAAGTTGAAAGCACGCTTTACCGATTTATTTACACATGGGTTTTACTTCTGCGTTTACGTTCATTTTCGTCGAGAATAATTTTTCTCAAGCGGATGGATTTAGGGGTTACTTCAACATATTCGTCATTACGGATATACTCCATGGCCTCATCGAGGGAGAACCTTACCGGAGGAGAAATGACAATTTTATCGTCAGATCCGGCAGCTCTTATGTTGGTCAGTTTCTTGGTTTTTATAACATTGATGAGCAGATCATCCTGTCGGGTATTTTCACCGATTACCTGACCGGCATAAACCTCTTCGCGCGGATAAATAAAAAAAGTACCCCTGTCCTGCAGTTTATCAATGCTGTAAGCAATAGCTGTACCGGTTTCCATAGCAATCAGGGCACCATTGCTACGGGCAGGAATTTCGCCTTTCCAGGGTTCGTATCCTTTGAACCGGTGCGAAATAACGGCTTCACCTTCAGTAGCAGTCAATACAGGATTAGTGAGTCCGATAAGACCACGGGCAGGCATGTCGAATTCAATCAGGACTCTGTCACCTTTGGTGTTGATCTGAACGATTTCTCCCCGACGGCGGGTAGCAATTTCAATCACTTTTCCCGAAAAAGCTTCTGGTACCTGTATCGTCAGCGTTTCAACAGGTTCATGTTTCACTCCTTCAATCATTTTAATGAGTACCTGAGGCTGCCCGATCTGAAATTCATATCCTTCGCGCCGCATTGTTTCAACAAGTATGCTCAGGTGAAGTATGCCACGGCCGTAAACCATAAGTCGATCGGGCGAATCAGTCTCTTCAACACGCAACGCCAGATTTTTTTCTACTTCTCTGAACAGCCTTTCGCGAATATGCCGGGATGTAACATAAATACCTTCCTTACCATAAAAAGGAGAGTTGTTGATGGTAAAAAGCATGCTCATGGTTGGTTCGTCAACGGCAATTGGTGTAAGTGCTTCAGGAAACTCGCTGTCGGCAATAGTATCACCGATTTCAAAATTCTCAATTCCAAGTACGGCACAAATTTCACCTGCTTCGAGTTCAAATTTTACTTTTTCTTTTCCCAGTCCTTCAAAGCGATATAGTTCCTTTATCACTGATTTGGTGATATTTCCGTTTGATTTCATCAGTGAAACCTGCTGTCCCATTTTTATTTTTCCGCGGGTTATCCTCCCAACGGCGATCCTGCCAAGGTATGAAGAATAATCGAGTGAGCTGATCTGAAGCTGAAGCGTGCCGGGTTTGTTTTTTGGCGCCGGTATGTGTTCGATGATTGTATCAAGCAGATAACTCACATCGGTTGCTGGTTTTTGCCAGTCAGCACTCATCCAGCCAATTTTGGATGATCCGAAAACAGTAGGAAAATTAATCTGATCTTCGGTAGCACCGAGATTAAACATCAGGTCAAAAATGGCTTCCTGCACCTGGTCGGGAGCACAGTTGGGCTTATCCACCTTATTGATTACCACAATGGGTTTCAAACCAAGATTGAGGGCTTTTTGCAGTACAAAACGGGTTTGTGGCATGGGACCTTCAAAAGCATCTACCACGAGCAAAACTCCGTCGGCCATATTGAGTACCCGTTCTACCTCCCCGCCAAAATCAGTATGACCCGGAGTGTCGATAATATTAATTTTCACATCTCTGTATCTTACAGCTACATTCTTGGCCAAAATGGTAATGCCGCGCTCACGCTCCAGTTCATTGGAGTCAAGTATCAGTTCTCCCATTTCCTGATTTTCGCGAAAAAGCTTCACCTGATGAAGAATTCTGTCAACCAGCGTGGTTTTTCCGTGGTCAACGTGGGCAATTATTGCTATATTTCGTATGTCCTGCATGTTGTTGTGGTTGTTAACCTTTCAGTTTCGGGGTGCAAAAGTACCTTATTGCGCTGAACCAGATAATTATCTTTTAGCACTTGTTCTGAATTTCTAAATCAGTCCATGCAAAAACGTCTGTACCTATGCCTTTTGGTGTGTTTAACAAAATCAAACCATATCAAAATTCAGTAAAAAGAAATAGTTTTACACCCGAATTGTTTCCATGCCTTCAGTGAGTGGAAGAATTAAGAAATGAATCATAAAACCTGCAGAAATGCATGTTTCTTATTATAAATTATTTAAGAGTAAAATTTTATGTACAGCAGACTGTTGTTTTTATTTCGGCTTGGCATCTTCTGGATGTTGTTTTTTTTTCTCACCAGGCTCTTGTTTATGACTTACTATCATGAATCAGCCTTCCAGCTTCCCATAAAGGAATGGTGGGGAATCTTTGTTCATGGAACCTGGATGGACCTGTCAATGACCGGTTATATTATGCTGCTATGCTCAGTCCTCACGGGTATGTTGTTTTTCTCTCAAAAGATTTCCAGAATTGTTTTGGGAGGACTCAATGTTTTACTTCTGCTGTTGTTTGTTTTACTCATCATCACCGACATTGAACTTTATCGCCACTGGTCATTCAGGATTGATATTACACCGTTGTTCTATCTGGAAACTCCTTCGGATGCGCTGGCCTCGGTGGATATTTGGTCGGTGCTGCCAATTTTTTTGTTGGGACTTCTGATTTTTTTGGGGTTTTTAGGGTTGCTTCGAAAATATGTTTTGGCTGTCAATCTTATCACAATGAAGTGGTTCTTTACCCCGGTTTTTTTTCTTGTTGCCGCAGCTTCCATAATACCCATCCGCGGAGGTTTTGGACTGGCTCCGATGAATCAGGGAATGGTTTATTTCAGTAAAAATGCTTTTAGCAATCATGCTTCCCTCAATCCAGTCTGGAATTTTGCCTATAGTCTCAGTGAATCAGGTGATCTGCAAAAAGAATATCCTGATTATGTTCCTTACGATGAAGCGGTAAAAACATTCACCGGGCTGACTGCAACACAAGCAGATACCCTAAGCATACTTAATACTGACCGTCCGAATATTGTTATCATTTTGCTGGAAGGTATATCGGCCAAGGTGATTGGTGCTGCCGGCGGATTGCCTGATGTAACGCCCGGCTTCAATGCCCTGAGCCGTGAAGGACTGTTTTTTTCGAAAATTTATGCTTCCGGCGACAGAACCAATAAAGGGCTGGTGGCTACAATCAGTGGATTTCCGGCACAATCGGACCAGGCTATTATCAAAAACACACTCAAAGCTTCCCGATTACCTTCTGTTGCCCGTATTCTGATTGAACAGGGTTATCATACTTCTTTTCTTTACGGTGGTGATCCGGCTTTCTCAAATATAAGCTCCTATCTATACAACGCTGGTATTCAGCAGATGACAACCGAAAAGGACTTCCCTGAATCAGTAAAAAAATCAAAATGGGGAGCACATGATGAACACATTTTTCAACAACTGCTGATAGAGATGGATACTGCCACCGCTCCATGTTTTAAACTGGTATTTACACTAAGCAGCCACGAGCCATTCGACATTCCGGATAAACCACGGTTTACGGGTAATGACGATGAAAATAAGTACCTGAGCAGTGTTTCTTATACCGACAAATGGCTGAACTGGTTTTTTACCGAAGCTAAAAACAAATCTTTTTACAAAAACACGCTTTTTGTGATTTTATCGGATCACGGGCATCGCTGGCCGGGAAACACACAATATTCGCTCCCTGAAAAATTCCGGATACCAATGCTTTGGCTCGGCGGTGCGTTAAACCATTACGGAACTGTGGATGTTACAGGTAGTCAGACCGACATGATTGCAACGCTGCTCGCACAAATGAAGATAAATGCCGACGATTTTCATTTTTCGCGGAATTTACTTGCTCCATCAGCTGCTTCATTTGCTTATTACGCATTTAACGACGGATTTGGATTTGTTACTCCCGATGGTTCATTTGTTTGGGACCACACCGGGAAGCAGGAGATTCTGCCACCACCAACCAGCGAAGTCAGACACCAGGCTTTTTCGTATTTCACAGTCTATCAACATTTTTTTGTAGGATTGTAGCCATTTGTTCCGTGACAATCATTAAAAATAGTAGCTTTATGCCCGTTTTTAACATAAAATCATTAAAATCATGGAAAGTAAAAAGATGAAATATCATGATCATGGAAGCAGTTCGGCCAGTGCAGTTTACGGACTGGGTTTTATCGGAGCTGCTATTTATTTTATTTCCACAGCTACTTCATTCTGGATGGGTGTGCTTGGTTTTGTGAAAGCCATAGTGTGGCCTGCATTTTTGGTTTACGAAGCACTTAAGGCAATTGGTGCCTGATACAGAACCCCTATTTTTAGCCAAAACTCAGGGTCAGCAACAAGAATTACCCTTCAAAAAGCTGAACCCCGGGGATGTTTTATTCCTTTCAGGAACAAGGATGATGATCTGTCTTTTTTGATTTTTGTCAGATAAGGTCTGGCAAGTATCCGGGTTTATTTCAATAATAGTATTTTTGGCGCTTGATTTTAAAGCTGGTTAATATGTCAACTGAAGAAAAAAGTCTGCCCGTTTCGGAGAGTAAATCATCGGTAAATTTTATTGAAGCCTTCATTAATGAAGATCTTAAACAAGGGAAAAACAATGGTCGTGTACATACCCGTTTTCCTCCGGAACCTAATGGTTATCTTCACATCGGTCATGCCAAATCCATTTTGCTCAACTATGGTATTGCCCGAAAATACAACGGGAAATTCAATCTTCGTTTCGACGACACCAACCCCACAAAAGAAGAGCAGGAGTATGTTGATTCGATTCTGGCTGACGTTCGCTGGCTGGGGGCTGAATGGGAAGAACGGCTCTTTTTTGCTTCTGATTATTTTGATCAGTTGTATCACTGGGCAGAAAAACTGATTCAGGAGGGAAAGGCTTATGTGGACGATCAGCCGGCCGATCTTATTTCGGAGCAGCGTGGTGTTCCCACCAAACCCGGTATTGAAAGCCCGTTCCGTAATCGCACACCTGAAGAAAATCTGGATTTATTCCGTCGGATGCGGGCAGGTGAATTTCAAAACGGGGGAAAAGTACTGCGTGCAAAAATTGATATGGCATCACCCAATATGCATATGCGCGATCCGGTTATGTACAGGATTTTGCATGCTCATCACCATCGCACCGGAAACAAGTGGTGTATCTACCCAATGTACGACTGGGCTCATGGTGAATCAGATTACCTGGAAGGCATCACCCACTCCATTTGTACGCTTGAATTTGAAGTACACCGTCCATTATACGACTGGTTTGTTGACCAGATAAAAGAAGCCGATTACCGCCCCCGACAAATTGAATTTGCCCGTTTAAATCTTACCTATACCGTAATGAGTAAACGTAAACTCCTTGAACTGGTCAAAGAAGGTTATGTCAATGGCTGGGACGATCCGCGGATGCCCACTATTTCAGGTCTGCGCCGAAGAGGCTATACTCCTGAATCGCTCAGGATGTTTGCCGAAAAAGTCGGAGTAGCCAAGCGCGACAATGTGATAGACGTTGCATTGCTTGAATACAGCATACGTGAAGATCTCAACAAAAAAGCAAAGCGCGTGATGGCAGTGCTCAATCCCGTAAAACTTATTATCACCAATTATCCTGAACATCAGGTGGAAGAACTTCCAACCGAAAATAATCCCGAAGACCCTGATGCCGGCCTTCGTAATATCCCTTTTACCAGAGAAATATACATCGAACGGGACGATTTTATGATTGATCCGCCAAAAAAATATTTCCGTCTGGCTCCGGGAAATGAGGTGCGCCTGAAAAGTGCATACATCATCAGGTGCGAAAGTTATAAAACCGATGACAAAGGTGAAATCACCGAAATTTATTGCACCTACGATCCCGAAAGTAAAAGTGGTGCAGTGGGAAGTAACCGGAAAGTGAAAGGAACTTTGCACTGGGTGTCAGCTATAC
>RZYY01000214.1 GCA_009930115.1 Sphingobacteriia bacterium
GAACAGGTATGGTTGCAGCAGGATCATTTCCGACGCGTTCCAATCTTGGGAACGATTTCCAGTTCCAGCCGTTTTGTAAGGGAAGCCTTTCGGTATTGCCAAGAGGTTCTTGTGAGTACAATGCTGAAGAAAAACAAATTAAGGTTGTAAGAAAAAATATTTTCTTCATAGCTTAAATTAGAAAACACAAAATTAGCAAATAAATTGAAAAACCAAACTTTGTTTTTACACATTTGAATGCTGTTTTGTAAGCAATCTAATTTCTTCCCATTTACAGATTAAATCCTTCATTTTATCTTTGCAGCATTGGTAGTGCTTTAGTAAATATTGAACCTCATCAAAACTTGCTGATTTTTTGCCTATTTCAGGAATTTTTACTTTTGAAGAAAAAAATAATAACAACTTTAAGCCTAAAGCACAATTTGATGTTAAAGATTTTCGAAATCGAAGATCGTCCATTACTGGAAGCCATCAAATCAATTTTTGATAAAAAGACTAAAGATCAAACGCTTCACTTGCCAGATAAAATCATTAGTGAATTGATGGAGTCAAAAAAGAATTATGACAATGGGAATTACACCGATAATGAGGTGATGGAAAAAGAAGCTGAAGAATGCCTAAAGAAAAAGTAGTCTGGACGAATAAAGTCAGCACCAAGCTGTTCGGGATACTTTGGCTTTAAGGTTCATTTTGACGATAAGTACTTTTACTTTTGTTTGTTTATCACCACATTAGGCACAATAGAACACATTAGAAAACATGAAAATAAAATCAAAAAAATCCTACTGTGAACTACTGTGCTTATTGTGTTTCATTTTTATTGATTTCATAGCATGCAAAAGGTTTTGTGAATCACAACTCTACTTAGATGATTTTGACTCACGTGTAAATTAATCATTTACAATAAAATAGAGCTAAATACCAAAATCCATACGATACCATCGTATATTTTCAGCTAAAAGTGTACGATGTCATCGTTTATTTTATCTTTGCACAAATTTTAACCTGTAAAGATGAAACAAATTCTTAGCCGCTTCAATCCATGGTGGGAACCGGGTTATTCATTTGAAGAACTCATTCCCCGCGAAAAATGGACTACCAACATTTACAATCAGATTGATCTGCCAATTATATCTTTCCTCACGGGCATCCGGCGCATCGGAAAAACATCGCTGATGAAACTGACCATCCGTCATCTAATTAACCAAAACAGCATTGATTCTGATAAAATCCTATACTGCTCTGTTGACGATTACCTTTTGGCGCAAAGTAATCTTCCGGAAATTGTTGATGAGTTTCGTAAAATCCATGGCCACCGTTTTGAAGAGAAACTTTATCTGTTTTTTGATGAAATTACCTATCTTCCAGAATACGAAATTCAGCTTAAAAACCTGATTGACAATCAGAATGTAAAGATTTTTGCGTCTTCATCCAGTGCTTCTTTGTTGGCTTCCAAAAAACCATATCTCACGGGAAGGCAGCGCATTGTAGAAATTCTCCCTCTGGATTATCACGAATATTTATTGTTCAAAAATCTCCAGGTCTCACCTTCCGATGAACATTTGCATGAGGTTTATTTTAAAGAGTTTCTATTGTCGGGGGGGATTCCGGAGTATGTTAAATCGGGTGATTTCCAATATTTGAAGAATCTCGTTGATGATATCATTTACAAAGATGTCGCTGCAATACATGGGATCAAGGATATTCAGTTGCTGATTGATTTTTTTATGCTTGCCATGGAAAGAGCCGGGAAGCAGATGAGCCTGAATAAAATGGCAACTATCCTCTCTGTGTCGGTGGATACTGCCAGGCGGTTTTTGGAACTTTTTCAATCTACATTTTTAATTTATACGATGTCGCGTTTTGGAACGACAAATGAGCGCATTCTTGCGCCCAAAAAGCTCTTTGCTGCTGACACAGGCTTTCGAAGTATTTTTGTTGGTGAAAAAGATTTCGGCGCACTTTTCGAGAATTATGTTTTTCTGCGGATCAAACATCAGCAGCCGCAATATCTTTACACCGATCAGACCGAGATTGACTTCATCTTCAAAAACCTGAAAATTTTAGCAGAGGCCAAATACCATGATCAGGGTTTGTCGGCTAAACAACAAAAGCTCTTTGACCAATTCCCGGATTATTCCAAATTCATCATCACTTCAGAAAATGACATCCAAACACTTCTGTCAGCATTAAACTCTCAACCATGAAAAAACTAATCTTTTCCATTTTGATGATCAGCGGACTTGCGGTAACCAGCCAAAACGCAGAAAATGACTTGATTCAGCATGTAAACCCGTTCATCGAAACCCGGCGGATGGGGCACACCTTTCACGGCGCTACCGTCCCTTTCGGGATGGTACAGTTAAGTCCGGACACCGACACGATCAGCTATGAGCTTAATGGCGGCTACAACCCGCGTGTTTACGAGTATTGTGCCTGCTATCAATACGACGACCCAACAATTGTCGGTTTCAGTCATACTCATTTCAGTGGAACCAGCCATTCTGATCCGGGGGATTTCCTGATCATGCCAACCACCGGAAAGTTGCAACTCAACCCTGGCACTGCCGACAATCCGGAATCGGGCTACCGATCAAGGTTTTCCCACGAAAACGAATTTGCCAAACCCAATTATTACCGGGTTTTACTCGAAGATTACGATATAAAAGCTGAACTGACCACCAGCGCCAGGGTGCGGGTTTCGTCGGTTACGTTATCCACCTCCTTCTCAGTGTTGCCCAGGATGTAGTATTTGGTTTTTTTCAAAACAAAATTGCCGCCCTCCTTTTCGTAGTACTTCATGATCTTACGCGACTGGTCGGGGCCATACACAAACTCAAGGCGCTTGTTGCCCTGGATTTTTATTGTACTTTTTCCTAGACGAAAAAGTACCAAAAAGTCAAGAAAATCCGATGCTATCCGCGCACATGCCGCCCCACGCCCGCCGGATTTTCGGGCCAGCGCACTTTGTTGCATTGGAGGGCTGAGTGATGTCATCTGTTTGTAAATTTGCCTGGTATCCTCCCTTTGAAAACTTGTAAAATTTTCATGAGGCAGGTCCTGGAAGCCTGACGCAGTGCCTTCCTGCCAGCGGTGGCAGAAGATAAATCTCAGTATGGTTACTGTGGGGGTCATGGCATGGAAGCTTGTGTTTTTATTTTTAAAGCAAACTTACAAATAATAATTTACACCGCTACTCATTCACCACCTTCCACGTCTCTCTGCTTGTAGCAGTAGAAATTTGCAGCAGGTAGGTTCCCGGTAGATGGCCGGATAAATCCAGGGTGGTGTTTGGTTGCCGGATCTCCTGCCTGAGGATCATCTCCCCAGACATTGAAAACAGCGCCATTTCTTGAAATAGAATTTGACTGGTGAGGAGCTCCTGCCATAATATAATTCCCTGAAATACAAACTGATGTTCCAAACATATCAACATCCTGTACATCATTCGGGACAAGCGGGCCTGCAATTTTCACCCAATCCTGATTTGCCTGCATATATTCGTAAATGTATATTGAACCGCGAAGCCAGCCACCTGATTCATGTCCACTTGCACCGACTACTGCAAAGTATCCATCAATTGATACTGATATTCCAAAACTCGCCCAATAACTAATATCTGTTGGCACTATTTCTTCAGGTGATGCCACTAAAGATGTAGGGGTAACAATAACCTGTTTTGAGCATACTCCAAGAAAGTTATCATAAAAATCGTACACCTCCAATAGGACAGAATAGTTGCCAGCTTCATAAAAGGAGATTGTAGGATTATTCAAATATGATTCCGTGAAATATCCATAGGG
>RZYY01000061.1 GCA_009930115.1 Sphingobacteriia bacterium
GATTTACTTCCAATCTCCGTCTGATGTGGCCTTATTCTCAAAAAGTAACAGGATCGTTAAAATATTGCTGGAATCAGGAATTTAACGCCTTTGTCGTAACTGATGAAGCCGGGAATTTCCGGGCAATTACAGGTTTCAATATAAAACCTGACATGACCGATGCAGGAAGATACTCAGATTTTATAACCGAAAACGGAACAATTAACCCAATCAGCACCGATCTTTACCAGATGAGCGGGCTGGCAGTTTTCGACCTGAATCTGCATCCCGATCTCGATGTAGTCATCAGTGCATCCCAGCATGACGATCAGGAACTGACAACACATTATCAGCATGCCTTAAACAATTCTTATTCAGTATATCAAAATGCAAGAGATTATTATCAAACGCTGACCTCCGACAAACTCATGATAAACACTCCGGATGAAGCACTTGATTTTGGCTATCGCTTGGCTCTGACAGGAACCGACCGTCACTTTGCACATACACCGGGAATCGGCAGTTCGTTGATTGCCGGAATTGGAACAACAGCAAGGGGTTGGAATGGAAGACATGAAATCAGCGGAAGGCCGGGATATGCGTGGTATTTCGGTCGCGATGGACAATGGAGTGGTTTTGCCATTAACGATTATGGTGATACTGACAAAGTCCGCGATATCCTTTCTCTTTTTATCAAATACCAGGCTTTGAACGGTAAAATTTTTCACGAACTGACTACTTCCGGTGCCGTGCATTACGATGCTGCTGATGCGACACCACTGTTTTTGGTGCTTGCCGGCAAATACCTTCGTGCAACCGGCGATCTTGATTTTATCCGGCAAAATATGGAAAGTATAAAAAAAGCCCTGGGGTTTTGTTTTTCAACAGACAGTGACGGAGACGGACTTATCGAAAACATCAATGTTGGTCACGGATGGGTAGAAGGAGGATTTCTTTTTGGCGGCAAAACTACCATTTATCTTGCATCCTGCTGGGCAGCAGCTCTTGAAGAATGCGCTTATATCTTTCGCTCAGCCGGTAAAACTGACTTGGCTGATAAATATCTCATAAACAGCAATATCGTTAAAGAAAAAATCAGAAATGAATTCTACAATCAGGAACAGGGTTTTTATAATCACAGCTTGAAAAAAGACAATACCTTCATTGTTGAAAACACCATTATGCCGGCGGTTTCGGTTTATTTTGGCCACATTCCGCAGGAAAGGTCAGAGACATCACTCAATAACTGGGCATCCAACAATTTTACCTCCGGATGGGGAGTTCGCATTGTCGGAGAGGACAATCAAAGATTTCATCCGGCAGGATACCACACAGGAAGTGTCTGGCCATTGTACACCGGATGGGTAGCTTTGGCTGAATATGCCAATCATCGGTCTGCCAGTGCTTTTGCTCATATCATGAGCACTATCCGCATTAAAGATTTCTGGGCAAAAGGCTTTACTGAAGAAGTCATGCACGGCACTACATTCAGGCCAATCGGCGTTTGCGCTCATCAATGCTGGTCCGAAACCATGATCCTGCAACCACTTATTGAAGGGTTAACAGGTTATCGACCAGATGCAATGAACAACATTCTGGAAATATCACCAAAAGTACCTGCCGACTGGAATTCATATAAATTTGAAAATATGGCGCTTGCCAAACAAAAGGTGAATCTCTCAATGAAGCGCAGCCGTGAAAAGTACCTATTTACATTTTCATCTTCCGGAAAAGAATCCATCAATATTCACTTTCGCCCTCTGTTGCCTGCCGGAACCACAATAATTGCGGCAAACCTGAATGGAAAAGCCGAAGACATTGAAACCACCACTATTAAAGATGGTATCATTCCAACAATCTCTTTCCTGCTGAATCATCAATCAAATCTGGAATTTGTTATCAGGGGAGGAATTGCTGTTTTACCTATTCTGCAATACCCACAACCAGGAGATTCTTCCTCAGGTATTCGCCTTATCAGTTCTGGCTTCAATGAAAACAATTATACCATCGGACTGGAAGCTCCTGCCGGAACGACGCACGAGATAGGACTTTATGTGAATTATCCGGAAATAAAAAAAACCGAAAATGCTGTACTGCTTAACTTCGATGGGAATAGTGCCACTATTAAAGTAACATTTGAAGGCGATGAAAAATATGTTAGAAAAACAGTTCGCATTACAATCTGATAAGCCAACCAAAACAACTTCCAACTGTAATTCCGTTCAAAGAAATCATTTTGCGTCATAAACAAAATGCTTTCCCTTGCCTAAAAAGTCTCATTTTAGCTGCTCCAGGTAATACTGCCGGAATGCATCTGCAAGACCCCTCGTAATTGTTCCTGGCTGACCATTTCCGATCTGTACGTCACCAATTGCTATCACAGGAGCTACATGTTTTGATGTTCCGGAAATCAATATTTCATCAGCTTCAAATACTTCTCCAAGCTTAACAGGTCTTATATCAGTTTTCATCATTGCACCGGCTACTTTTAGCAAATGTTTGCGTATGATCCCTTTCAAAATTCCTTCAGAAGGGGTAATAAGTGTTTCATTTTTTACGAGAAACAGGTTTGCTCTGGTTGTTTCCGAAACCAGTCCGTTGTGGTGATAAAGCATTTCCACAACCCCCTGTTTTTTCATTTCCGGCATCATTGCCAGAGAAGGCAGATAATAAGTTGTTTTTACTTCAGGATTGAATCGGTAATAATCGAGCAACATCAGTTTAACCCCGCCAATAAATTCATCCGGTCGAAATTTTAATGGCAGATTCAGAATTAAAAAATTCGTTTTTTCCGGTGTGTACAAATCATCAGAATAGCCGCCGGTTAACAACAATTTTATTCCAGACCTTTCCGGCTTATTCTGATCAAGGAGGGAGAACACTTTATCTTTCAGCGCTTCACGTGCAAGAGGAATTCGGAGACTGAGTTTTTCCGCTGAGTAAAAGAACCTGTCAAGATAATCATCAAAAAACGGAATTTTATCTCCAATCGCAATAAAATAATCAAAAATGCTGAAACCCCGCTGGAGCCCGAGGTCAGAAATATGAATCCGAGCCTCGCTGTAGGGTACAAAACAATCATTTATGAAGCAGTTCAAATCCGGAAGAATTTAGTCATGTAAATGATACAGAACTGCAAAACTAAAGCTATTTCCGGTTTGGCAGATTTTTTCCGGAAAATATCTTTTGTAATAATGATGAACAGCAGCCTTTAACGAATTCACAAAATGGTAATTTCATGAATTTCTGAACAAGACGGATGTATTTTTAAAATTCCAGAACTTTTTTTGCAGCATGATAAATGCGCTCAGCATCCGGGAGAATTGCCTTTTCAAGGATGCGATTGAAGCCAACCGGAGTAAATGTTGATCCGACCCGTTTTACAGGTGCATCAAGATCTTCGAAAGCTTCTTCGGCAATCATTCCGGCTATTTCACCACCAAATCCGCCAAAAACTTTATCCTCATGCACTACCAATACCCTGTTTGTTTTGCGAACCGAATCAAGAACGGTTTCCTTATCAAGAGGAATAAGTGAACGCAGATCAACTACTTCCACTGATTTGCCATCTTCTTTTTCAAGCATTTCAGCAGCTTTCAGACAAAGATGCGTAGCATTGCCATAAGTAATCATCGTAAGATCAGTTCCTTCACGACGGATACGTGCTTTTCCGAATGGTACTTCAAAATCGTCCGGTACTTCAGTTTCGGCAGAAGGATCGTTGTAAAGTGCTTTCGGTTCAAGAAACATTGTAGGACCTTCCGAACGCATACTCATTCGCAGTAATCCGGCAGCATCATCAGCAAACGACGGATAAACAACTCTTATGCCCGGAAAGGTAGTCAATGCCCCTTCGATAGTCTGGGAATGATATAATCCGCCACCGATATATCCACCTGAAGCCAGGCGAATAGTTACATTTGGTGAAAATTTTCCATTGCTTCGCCAATAGTCGTGGGTTAGTTCAACAAATTGTTCCATGGCAGGCCAGAAGTAATCCGCAAATTCAGCTCCTTCAACAACGATTCTGATCTTCTTGTCGAAACGCGACATTCCATTAGCAGTACCCATTATAAAATCCTCGGCAATCGGAGCATTGAACACCCGCTTTGGTCCGAATTCCTGCTGCATTCCTTTTGAAACATTGAAAATCCCGCCTTTGTCTTTATTTGCCATATCCTGTCCCCAGATAAAAGTATCAGGATTATGCCGAAACTCAGCTTTAAGGGTTGAATTCAATGCTTCGATCAGTTTCATCCGCTTCCCTTCTCCCCTAGGCAGCCCATCAGGGTATTTTTCGGAGATATATGGTTTTGGCATAACAAAATCAAAAATCGATTTTGGGTCTGGATCAGGAGCTTTAAGTACTTTTTTATGGGCAGCCGAAATTTCTTTTCTTGCCTGTTCATCAAGATCATTTAATTCATCTTCGGTAAAAAGTCCGGCATAAACCAAACGCTCTCTGAATTTTTTCAAAGGGTCAAGCATAGCCATTTCGTCAAGTTCATGATCGTCACGGTAAAGTTCATGACGATCAGAATTAGAATGTGAACCCATTCGAATGCAATTGGCATGAACAATTACAGGGACTCCTTCTTCCTTCACGATTCGTTTAGCCTTAAGCATGGCATTCATTGAACTTACCGGATCTTTTCCGTTAGTATAGATCACTCTCAGATTTTTAAATCCGTGAAAGTTGTCGGCAGCACGCGAGCTGGCTGTTTGTTGTTCTTTGGGTACAGAAATCCCATAGCCGTTATCCTGAAAGACAAAAATTACAGGAAGTTTTTCAGTAGCAGCCCCGTTAATTGCTTCATAAACATAACCTTCGGATGTGGAGGACTCGCCTTGTGAGCTGATTGCAACAGCATCCTGTCCATAATATTTTATTGCACGAGCCACCCCAACTGCATGCAGGGTATGATTTCCGGTAGCAGAAGAAACATTATGAATGTTCCATTCAGGTTTGGCAAAATGGTTTGACATATGTCTGCCACCGCTGGCAATATCAGTAGCTTTCGACAGCCCGTTCAGAATAATTTCTTCAGCTGTAAGTCCGGCCGAAATAGCGGTGAGCATGTCGCGGTAATAGGGGAATAAATGATCTTTGTTCCTTTCAAACACCTGACCGATAGCCAGTTGAATACCATCATGCCCTGCAAACGGAGCGTGATAAGACCAACCTAAAGCCTGTTTGAGATAATTAGGAGCCTTGTTGTCAATCTGACGTCCAAGTGTCATCAGATAATACCACTTTTTAAGGGTATCCTTATCTGTTTTTCTGATGGAAAAGACTTTATCTTCTCTATCAAGTGTAAACTGTTTTCGGTAATTCATGTCAGTTATTATCTGTAAATATACAATCTTTTAACCGGCAATTTAACATTATTCATCAAAGTTTGTTCAGGGAAATCACCTGCAAATGACAACTTATTTTGACTTAATCATTTTGAAAACAGCTCCAGAGCCTTTAACCAGCAATGAAACAGCAAAATTTTCCCGATCTCTATGATTTCCCCGATCAATTTACTGAAATGAATTATGGCTGATTTAAAAACCTTCGTTCGATAGCTTCCCATTTTGGAAGATTATTGTTGTGCCATTTATCCAAAATCAGACCATTACGAATAAGCATCAGACCGGGATTGGCTCTGACCATCGTCTTGAGTTCTATATCATCCACATTGTAAAAAACCAAATGCTCCGAAAGATTCAATCGTGCTGCAAATTCATCCACTTCTTCTCTGGACGAAGAAGTGAGTACAATAAACGAAATATTGGCATCCTCTGCCTTTTGATAAAGCGTTTTGATTTTTCGAAAAGCCCGTTTGTCAGTATCTTCAATGTTCCAGGCCACGACAAAAAACTGAAAATCGGGGTTGTTGATGATCTGCTGGGTAATGTTTTCCCCATTGAAATCAATAATAGCCAGATTCACTCCTTCAATAATGTTCGGGTCATAAATTCTCTGACTGACAAATTCCCAGTTTTTGAGCCATTCAGGATCATTGTAAGGGAAATTTGGGGAAAGGTACTCTTTGGTTTCTCCTGTTGTTTTATTCCGATAGGTCAAATAATTTTCAACCGGCATAGGGTTTTCCGGTGTCAGGCGGTTACCAACTTTGTAAGGCCGGAAATCAAACATTGGAAGATTTACAAAGTTAAAATACTGAAATCCGAAGAAAAAAACGATCAATGCCATAGCAACTATCCATTCAGTCCGGTTTTTAAAAACCGGTTTAAGTTTAAACCTTCCAAATAAAAATATGATGACAAATACATTAATAACCAGATTTTTATAAAATGTCTGCCAGTTGGTCATAATCAAGGCATCGCCGAAACAGCCACAATCGGGAACAGGATTGTACAATGCATCGTAAAGTGTGGTTAATGTGAATACACTCATCATCAGCACAACCAGCCATGCAGTCAGGCGGGGTTTGATATTCAAAAACATCAGTCCTCCCAGCAATAATTCCGCTGCATTGAGAAGAAATGAAAGGACTATGGTCATCCAAAACTGATAATCAAGGCCGTATGCGATAAGATAATCCTCAATACGATATGCTGTTCCTATAGGGTCAACTGCTTTGACAAAACCCGAAAACAAAAACAAAATTCCGAGGATAAACTGACTTGTCCGTAACATAAGAGGGGTAAATATTTTGCGGCATCGAACAGCAAGAATCATTTCAAAGATTAATAATACAAGAAAATAGAGATTAAAGTTTTTAAAATGGCAGATAAGGTAAGCGGAAAATAGTGTAACAACAATAATTACCCATCCGGTAAGATTTTTCCAGTTGATCAATTTCATCTTAAAAAAAATTTAAAAAATAGTTGAAAAGCATAAGAAAACCTGACAGTTTTATTTGCCGTCGTTGCTTTCAGAAACGGATTGTTTTTTGACTTTTACAGGTTGTTTTCCAGGTTCTTCTGGCTTTTCGGTATCAGATGCCGCAGGATTTACACGATCCATTTCTTTTTGGGCATCTTTCAAAGCTTTAGTGGCTGGTTTTATTTTTTTTGAAGCGGATTTTTTCTTCTCTTTGCCTTTGGCAATACTACTCTTTCCCTTTTCATAATTACGCTCTGCTTGTTTTATTTTTCCATCAGCAGAACGGATTTCATCACGATGTCTGGCATCCAGTTCCCGGATTTGCTCCCGGGTTTTTTCCCTGGTATTCCGATCATCATTTTTCAAATCTCTTTCCAGATTTTTCTTTTCAGCAGCATAATTTTTCAGCAATGCAGCACGCTGCGATTTTCCTTCTTTCATATTAATTTTTGCGGTATCCATCGTTTTCTTTCCCTGCAAAATGATACTGTCAGCTTCTGAAACTCCTGCTTTTGCTTTTTGCAACGAGGATTCTGCACGAATTACTTTGTCTTTTGCCCGACTTATCTGCTGCTCCTCACGTGAAGGTTTGAACTGTTCAACCTCCTGTGCCAGCACTGTGCCAGCCATGATAAAAAGCACAAGCATGAGGGCTTTCATTTTTAGAAATACTGTGATTCTCATGATTTTAATATTTAAATTAGCATTCGTCCAAAGGTTGGCCAAAGATAATTTGGATTATTTTAGCAGCATGTTAACGAAACGTAAAAATTTTCATTTTCATTCATAATGAATTATAAATCAACCATAAAAATTAACAATAAAACCCTTGACCTAAGTAAACCAGTCCTGATGGGCATATTAAATTTCACGCCTGATTCATTTTATGATGGTGGAAAATTTGATAAAATCAGTTCGGCCATTGCCCACTGTTGTAAAATGGCAGAACAGGGAGCTTCAATCATTGATATAGGTGCGGTTTCTACCAGACCATTTGCCGGGGAAATAAAAGCAGAAACGGAATGGCAGCGTCTGTCGGATTTACTGACAGAGTTACGAAATACTTTGCCTGAAATAATAATTTCGGTGGACACCTACAGGGCATCAGTCGCCGAAAAAGCTGCAAATTCAGGGGCCGATATTATTAACGACATCGCCGGCGGCCAGTATGACCAGTCAATGTTTGCCACCATCACCAGGTTGCAGATTCCTTACATCATGATGCACATGCAGGGTACTCCGCAAACGATGCAACAAAATCCCCATTACGATAATGTCGTGGAAGAGGTTCTTTCATTTTTCAGGCATAACTTAAAACGATTGAAGCAAATGGGACATAATGCACCAATCATTATTGATCCGGGTTTTGGATTTGGAAAAACAGTGGAACATAATTATCAATTATTGAAATCACTGGACAGGCTTAAAGAACTGAATTGTCCGGTTTTGACGGGCGTCTCGCGTAAATCTATGATTAACAAAGTGCTTGGGACAACACCGGATAGGGCACTGAACGGAACAACTGTGATCAATACTATTGCATTGCTGAAGGGAGCGGATATTCTTCGGGTTCATGATGTTGCCGAAGCAGCAGAAGTGGTAAAACTTGTTCAAATTTTCCAGAACACGCGGAAACCTTAAGAAATCTGCAAAGGTTGGATTGCCTTGAAATTATTGAAGTTGTAACAACAGGTCCGCTGCTTCCATCTCAAGCAACGGAATTTTAACTTTTGCCGATCCACAACTGTAAGCACCCAATTCGTATGCTTCGTAGTAAAAAACCATTGTGTCCGGCTCCAATGCAAACCGCTCAAAGCTTTTATCAACGAAAGGTGGTGTAGTGAAACATCCTTCGGGATTTTCAAAATGTGCCATCAGCAACGAATCCAGACCCTGCTGTTTGACAGGCAGGGAAAGGTCAATCAAGTCGGTCAGATTCAGCATTTTTTTGTTAATAAGATCATAATTAAAGGTTGTGATAGCTGTAAAACCATGAGCGCCAAGAGCATAAGAATAAGTTTCGAAAACCAGACTGATAATTTTGGATGAAGTATCGGACAAATAATAATTGTTCATCAGAATAAAATGGCCTTCAGCTCCGGTTTCATTAACAATTTTTCCGGTCTCCGTAGTATCGGCTCCCCAGTAGGTCATCATGGCAGTATCAAGAAATTGTTGTATGACCTGATTTAGCGTTGTCAGGCTGGTTTGTGATGAATCCAGGGGAACAAAAAACGGGTACTTAATATCTATCTGGAAAGACATTGAATCTGAACTGGTCGCTTCATAGTGGACAATTTTATAGGAAAGAGTTTCGTCAGCATTTCTTCCTGTCCTTCTGCAGGCAAAAATACCTGAGAACAACAGTGCGATAAGAAGAATTATCAGGCTATTTTTCATTTTTTACAGCATTTTGGTTAACTCTATTAAATCAAAAATTTCGTGCACAACACCTCCATTATGAGCAATGCGCCCCGGATTGAAAAAAATAGCATTCATTCCTGCCTGAACGGCACCTGATATATCGGTAATCAGGTCATCTCCAATCATCAAACTTTCCGAAGGATCAGCTCCTACCAGTTTCAATGCATAATTAAAAATACCCTGATCCGGCTTTTTGAAACCGGCTGCTTCTGACGTTATCACACATTTGAAATAACCTGCCAGATTACTGTTGGCCAGTTTGGTAAACTGAACCTCTTCAAAACCATTAGTTATGATGTAAAGCGGATAGCGGAGATGCAGATATTCAAGCGTTTTTACTGTATTTGGCAAAAGATTAACCTTTTGAGGACTTATGGTTATGTATTCATGTCCGATTTCCATTGCCAGTTGCTTGTTTGAAATACCAAAATCGCCGAGTGTATCTTCAAAACGCTTCCATCTCAGGTATTCTTTTTCAATTTTCCCCTGACGGTAGAGTTCCCACAACACGTCATTGTGTAAATGATAACTTTTTACAAAATCATCCAAATTTCCAATGCCGTAATCTTTCAGCTTAAAAATGGAATAAATATCCGCAAATGCCTCCCGGGCATTTTTATCAAAATCCCAAAGCGTCCGGTCAAGATCAAAAAATATATGCCTGTAATCTTTCATATTTTTTTTGCAAAGGTAGCTCTTTTTAGCCGCGAAAAAACAGGATACGGGTTTACTCACCTGTTTGTATTATTCACAAAAAAGAGAAAATACGTATTCATAAAAACAATTTGATAGTATTGGTTTCAACAAAAATTCCGGAAAAAAGGTTCATTCAGTCTGCAATTACTCTCTGTTAAGGAAGAATAACCAAACAGCCGGTATGATAACGAAGAAGAGTGTTTAAAAACAGCTGATGTTATGCTGACAAAACAAAAGCAGGGATTGCTGAAAAGATCAGCCAGTCCCTGCTTTTGAAGAAATGATATCAATCAAGATTATTAAGTGAACAGAAATTATTGCGCCTTGATAACCGAGATGGATTTTGCATGTTGCTGTTTAGTTCCGTTAAGCATCAACTTGCAACGATATACTCCGGATTTCAGGTTTGTCTTATTATATTTAACTTCATAAGTACCGGCCGTCTGATATTCGCTGATAAGAGTTTCTACTACCTGACCCATGTTATTGAAAATCAACAGCTCAACCTTTCCGTTTTCAGGAAGACTATAACTGAACATTGTAACAGAGCTGAAAGGATTTGGATAAACAGTAACGAACAATTCTCCGGCAGTTTGCTCCGTAGTCAGGGCAGCCACTTTAAGGTTCAGTTCTTCAATCCTCTCTGCCTTGGTTGTTGAAAACTCAGTTGAATTATCAAGCGTAAATAATTTCATCGACGAGGTTAAATCTCCAACAATACGCAATGTGAGGATAATTACCTCATCATCAGGATAAAGCTGAGTTCCGGTTTGATCTGCCCAGGCAAGTCTCAGCACTCCGCTCTCACTATCATTATACATTACTTCCCAGTCAGAATCAATAATCTCGATTAAGCTGGTATTATAATTCAGCCCCATAGTGATTGCTCCCAATTCAACTGCACGATCAATCCGTAAAGGAATTTCAACGATGTCGGCTTTATTAACCTGCATTATTCCATCGTAAACAAGTTTCACCTTAGATTCTGATTTGAACCCACCATAGACAGGCTGGTAATTTGAATTGATGTCAGCCACACTGTTGTAATAAATATTCAGATACTTATCACCTGTGGTAAACGAAACAGGATTAGTATAATAGTTATGTTCAATGGCTGGTGCACTCCAATAGTAAGATGCCGTTTCACGTTTAGTGAACTTAATGTCAGGCAGTACATTTCCAAAGATATTGTTGGTATTAAAGTCATTACTGTCAACAAACAACCCTGCAACTTCAAAATTAGGTTTATTATTCGGGAACTGGTTTATCAGACCTACTGCTCTTCTGGCCGTAAGCAATGCATCCAGAGCTGTATGGTTTGTAGTTGCATTGACATCAGCTACATTAAAGGCATAGAAACCGTATGGCGGGTTAGCTGTATTTGGAGCAATATGACTCATATTGGGGAAAAGGTGAATAGAATTTGTCACTGCCATGTGCTGGATTAAAAGTGCATCAGTTGCATTAACACCACCCCAGGAATTCCATGTCCATGTTTGACCCAAAACGCCATCTAAGACCTGAGGCTCATTAAAATATCCTCCATCCCATATAATTACCCGGTATTCCTCAAATGGATTGATATTGTAATCAAATCTGAAATAAGACCAGATATCATAAGGGTTACCTGGAGGATCAGCATAAAATGGTTTCACGAGCTGAACATCAAGTACATTTTGACCATAATACGGATTCTCAGATACAGTATCAAAGTTGCTTGTAACCAACGACACATAGAAATAATCAGGAACGGTCATGCCATAGTAATTTGTAGTGAAAGGAGATTGAATGCTGGTTTCATCCGCGTTGTAATATTTCACCTGACCAGCCAGTAAGTTTGGTTTTATCATGACTGTTTGTGTGAAAGTTCCAACATCACAAGATGCACTATTTCCTGATGCTATCGGGCTGGAAACAACAACCGTCAGCAATCCGCCGGGTTCAACCAACGGATAGGTACCCGAACCCCATTCAACTGTAACTGTGGCTGATGTTGTACTACCAACAATGCTACCACCAGTCACTGACCAATAGTAGGTATTGCCCTCAACAATAGGATCTATTGTGAAGGTTTCATTTGAATATGCGTAAACCGACATATCGCCTGTAATCTCACTAAGCGGATCAATACGCTGAATCAGATCAAAATTAAAAACAGTCGGAATTACACAACCATTTGCTGACTGATACCCGGTTAATACTCCAATCCCGGGTTGATAACTGTTATCCCAACTTACTGTAACCGTATTTGTCGTTGAAGAAATAATCTCTCCCTTTGTTATCGTCCAGCTTACTGTTCCAACAAGATTATCAACAAGAGTATAAGTATTGATTTGCCCGACGCAGGCCGAGGTTGGATTATCAACAAACTCCAGAGGGATAGTTCCGGTAACATCCACAGTAATCAGCGCCTGATCGCAATTATCCGGATTTAATCTCTCACAAATTTCATAGACAATTGTATAAACTCCGGCTGATGTACAAGGTAAAACAATCACCTCTCCAGAAGAAGTATCCAGATAAACATTCGGATTAGCTGCAGCATTTATTACTGAAATTTCGACCAAAGCCCCTGTCGGTGTATAATTGTTCAACAAATCATTTTGAAGAACATTATCAACCGCGACTCCTCCGTTATGACCGTTAAAAGGACCAGCACTGTCATCATTGGCAACAATTGGAGCGGCTTCAACTATCACCAAAATTGAAGCCTGATCACAATTTGTCGGATTAAGGAGTTCGCAGAGCTGGTAAGTAACGGTATAGGTTCCTGCCGGTGTTTGTCCGGGAATGTGTAAATTACCATCAGAATCAGTATAAACACCATCTATTCCGCCATTATCAGTAATTGTTGCAGTAACCTGTCCCGGAAGTACAGCCACCCCATTGAGCAAGTCATTGGTTAAGACATTACCTGGTATCCCTCCATCGTAACCATTTATTGAAGCAAATGTATCCTCATTGGCAACTAAGGTTGCAGGAATTACACCTATTGTCACGGTTGCTTCACTGCAATTATCAGGATTTAACAATTCACAAATCCTGTAGGTTAATGAATATGTTCCGGCAGGTGTTTGCGGAGCCACATCTACAGTTCCGTCAGGATTTAATGTCAGTGCACCAAACGGATCATCAATTGATAGAGTCAGACTAACCTGGGAAGGAATCAGTGAAGTTCCGTTGAGCAAATCATTAGAAAGAACATTAACTACTGCACTCTGACCTGTATAACCATTTACATCCAAAATGAAATCCGGAACAGCTGAAATGACAGCAGCATTGACCAGCACTGTTACTGAAGCACCATCGCAATAAGAAGGATTTACCACCAGACATATCTGATAAGTAAGCGTGTATATTCCTGCTTCTGTCTGAGCAGGAAAACTTAAGTTTCCGTATGTGTCAATTGCAGCACCAGTCATTCCACCATTATTCTGCAGCGTAATTGTAACGGCGGCAGGATCAATTACCTTCTGATCCACCAAATCGTTAGTAAGTAGATTTCCTGCAATGCCTCCATCGTAGCCATTCACCGGAACTGAAGAAAAGTCATCTGCATTTGCAATGATCTCGGTAACATACACTGAAACAAATCCATTGTCACAATTGGTCGGATTGAGCTTTTCACAGATCTGGTAAGTTATCGTGTAAATACCCGGAGGAGTCGCAGCAGGGATAATGAGCGAACCGTCAACAGAGCCGAGTGTTACCCCGGTCAAACCGCCATCATCATATATATCAACAGTGATCTCGGAAAGATTAACTGCAACTCCGTTGAGCAGGTCATTGGATAAAACCACACCTGGTGATCCGCCATCTTTTCCATTAATTGGTACTGCTGTAAAATCATCATCATTTGCAACGATTGTTGCGGGAGCAATATTTACATAGATAGTACCCTGGTTGCAATTGTGCGGACAAAGATTCTCGCAAAGTTCGTAAACGATTGTATAAATACCTGCAGGAGTTTGTTCATCCACTTCCACAATTCCGGTAACCGGATCAAAAACAGGAACAGGACTTCCCGCATAGAGAGGAATAGCAGGTGAAATTAAAGATACACTCAGCGTATCAACATCGATGGGCAAACCATTCATCAGGTCGTTATCATAAGCCACACCTGCATTGTTGATCCCATCGTAACCATTCACGGGACCGAAGTTATCATCAACAGCATCAAGCAAAGCAGGAGCCTGAATGGTAAGCATCATCAAACTTTCAACCGGACTGCACGGAGATGTCGAAACCGCGGTAATTGTCAGTTCAACAAAACCATTGATAATATCCAGTGGTGAAGGTGTATAAACCGGATTGATGATAAACTTATTGTCAAATGTACCTGAACCACTCGTGCTCCATTGCAGTGTCGTATAATTATCAGCAGTTGCTTCATCAAGTTTATGCGTATAACTCTGACAAATGGTTGCATCACTTCCGGCATAAGCTGTAGCCGAATTACTAATATTTACATACATATAATCACATATGGTGTCACAGGTTGGCCCATTCCCATTGGCCCACCTGAATGTGTAACTACCGGGTTCAAGATTATTAACTTCGGTTAGCGGATCATATGGATCAACAATATTGGCATTTATCGGACCGTCAATCTGAGACCAAAGTCCAGTGCCAACCAGTGGCATCGTTGCATTCATCATAATAGATTCAACATCACAAGCATTGATATCAGGCCCTGCACTTATGCAACAAATCATTTGTTCCCAGTTATTTACAATCACATAGTCAGTGCTGGAGCACGCCCCGATTGTTACCGTATAGGTAAAGGTATATGAGCCAGGAACTGACTTAAACCAAATGATTGTTGTTGATTCATCCGGATCGAAAATATGAGGAGCATTTACACCAGAAGGTTCTACTGACCAATGTATGGAAGCATTTTCAACAGGTAATCCTTCGAGTACGTACATGGTCTCATTGCATAAATCCAATTGATGATTCTCAACATTAAGAATCAGTGCAACAGGAGCCTGCGCAATAGTCAGAATCAACTCATCAGTGACCTCAGCACAGGTTCCAAACCCTACTGCATGTATGGTCAGTATTACTGTTCCATTAGCAATATCACCTGCATCAGGATAATATGTTGCATTAATAGTATTGGTGGTTGTACCAAAATGACCATTTCCGCTTGAAGTCCAATAGATACTTTCAAAATGAGCAGCAAAGGATTTGTCAATATAGTAACTGGTTTCAGAAGAACAGATAGCATCATCAGGACCGGCATTCGATTCTGGTGCCGGGAATAATGACAAAACCATATCATCTGATACACTTTCACAACTACCGTTTGCAAAAGCAGTTAATGTGAGAATAACCTGTCCGTTATAAATATCTCCGATACTCGGGTAATAAGTTGCTGTTATATTGCCAATATCATCAAAGTTACCAGTTCCCGATGTGCTCCATTTAACAGAATAGTAATCTGCGGCTATTGCATCATATATATGATAGCTATCATCAGTATTACATATCGAAGCATCCTGACCTGCATTTGCAGAAGGCGGAGAAGTAAGCGTCAAAGTCATACTGGAAACTGAAGGCAGACAAGGGGCAAATGAATTTGCCGTAAGTGTCAACTGTACCGATCCAAAGGCAAGATCATTTTCTCCAGGTGTATAAACAGGTAAGAGTATGATGGACGAATTGAAAGTTCCATCACCTGTAGTGCTCCATTGTAAAATTTCGTAATTTTCGGCCAGTGCACCTACAATTTGGAAAGCACTTCCGGCGCATACTTCAGCATCAGGACCTGCAAATGCAGATGCAGGAATGCATTCATCAGCAACAATAATCGTTGAATCACTATAATTGTTTGGATCATTTCCACCACCAGGTGCAGGATCGGCACCATCATGTGAAATATCCTGCACAAATCCTCCTCTTGGGGTATTGGCACTTACTGAAGCTGTATTTGTATAAACACCCGTGGAGAAAATATCAACCATCAGCAGAACTGCCCCACTAGCTCCGACTTCAAGAGAATTGTCTGTTGTCAACACATTAGTAATTGTTCCTCCATTATAACTTACGTTCACGCCAAACTTTTCACTGTATAAGCTTATAACCTGATAATTTCCATTTCCTAAGACATTATCCAGATCATCAACCAGATCAATATCAGTAAGTTCAACATCACCATAATTTTTAACCCGAAGATTAAATAAAGCGGTATAAGTCCCATTCTGATTATAAACCAGACTTACAAGCTGTTTGGCGAGACCAATTGACGGGTTTTCAATCAGGTACACATCACAATTATCTGTATCACCTACTAATGCACCACCTTGTGATGTACCCGTCGCAGTTGCTGTGTTTTCAAAATAGGTTTGAAGTGCAGCACAATCGTCAAGCGTTACCGTAAGATAAACTGACTTGATTTCTCCGACCAATAGCGTATTTGAAGTTGATAAGAGCTCAGTATCAAGGTATCCATCATAACTGGTATTAACTCCAAGATTAGGTGATGAAATGTTGTCAATAGTAATCGTTTGGGTACATCCACCACTAAATTGAGCAACCAGATCATCAACAATACTTAACGATGAAAGGTTAACATTACCATTATTTTCAACTGTGAATTCAAAGGAAACAGTAGCACTTCCGTTACTGTTCAGAGTTGTTCCCGAAGTTTTCTTTTCCAATGAAATTGACGGAGATTCTCCTATAGCAATATTCATAGCATCAGAGACAACTCCGCATACCCCATTTCCCTCTGGAATTACAGTTAAGGTGAGGGTAACAATACCTGTCTGATTCAAGTCGGGTATAAACGTCGGATACAACGTATTGGCACCGGATAATGCCCCATCACCTGTCAATGTCCATGACAAACTCTCATAATTCAAAGCAACGGCATCCAGTACCTGATAAGAGGCACCTGTTCCAATAGCTGCATCAGCACCTGCATCAGCATAGGCAGCTTTCCAAATGGTGAGCACCATGAAATCACTGTGATATCCTCCGTCTCCGTTAACAAGCATGGTGAGTTGTACCTGACCAGTGTTAATATCGCTAAGACTTGGCGTATAAGTTGGAGTAACTGCTCCCGTATCATTAAAGGTACCTGTTCCACTGGTTGACCATTGGATATTCGTAAAATTAAATGCCTGAGCATCTGCCAGATAATAACTTTCATCAGAACTGCATATTTCAGCATCATCACCCGCGTCAGCCACAGGATTAGCATAAATGGTAAGAACCATACTGGTCACAACATGATCGCAAACACCTCCCAATCCATAGGCAGTCAGTGTTAACGTGACGTTACCAGCGGCTATATCTGCAGCATCAGG
>RZYY01000215.1 GCA_009930115.1 Sphingobacteriia bacterium
TTTTTTATCATGATGATTTTTCCCTGATTAACAACAGAGCAAGATTGGTCAGATGATTTAACTTAAAACATGAATAACTTTTTTAATCAAACTGAGTTAACACTAAATTACTTTATTTTTAGGATATTCGATCATGAGTCAAGAAATTGAAAAAATCAAACTGGAAAACATCAAACATGTTTTCGTGATAGCCTCCGGCAAAGGAGGTGTGGGGAAATCCACTGTAGCTGCAAATCTGGCTATTTCACTGGCGCGTAATGGTATGAGCGTTGCGCTGGTGGATGCTGACATTTATGGTCCTTCGATTCCAAGAATGTTTGGGATCGAAGATGAAAAACCCGGAGTAGAAGTAGTTGGCGGTAAGGAATTAATGCAGCCAATTTTGAAATTCGGGGTTAAAATTATGTCTATTGGTTTCTTTGTTACCCGTTCACAGTCATTGATCTGGAGAGGTCCAATGGCTTCAAATGCAATTACGCAACTGCTCGATAATACCGAATGGGGTGACATAGATGTCATGCTTATAGATCTTCCACCAGGAACAGGTGATATTTTGATTACAGCGGTACAAAAGCTGAAAATTGATGGTGCAATTATCGTAACTACACCACAGGAAATTGCACTGAATGATGCCCGAAAAGCAGCTTCAATGTTTATTAATGAGAATATTCAGGTTCCTTTGGTTGGTGTGATAGAAAATATGTCATGGTTCACTCCCGAAAAGCACCCGGATGAAAAATATTTTGTTTTTGGGAAAGGCGGTGGGGAAAAACTTGCCGGAGAGCTCAAGGCTCCTGTTCTAGGTCAAATACCACTTGTGCTTGAAGTTGGTCAGGCTGCCGAAAAAGGTCTGAGCGTTTATAATCAGAACAATAAAACAGTCATTGAAGTATTCGATAACCTTGCAGGTGCATTAATCAATGCCGTTTAATATAAACCATTTTATTAACTAAAATTTTTTAAATGATGAAAAAAACAGATGTATTAATTATTGGAGGCAGTGCAGCAGGAATGGTTGCTGCTTTAACCGGGAAATCAGCATGGCCGGATAAAAAATTTATCCTGGTGAAAAAGCTGAAAGACATGATGGTTCCCTGCGGAATTCCATACATTTTTGGAACGCTTGACAGTAGTACACAAAACCTTATGCCGGTCGATAATATGATGGAAAATGCGGGTATTGAATCCATCGTTGACGAAGTAGTAGCTGTTGACAAAGAAAAGAAAACAGCAACCCTGGCTAATGGAGAACAAATTCAGTGGGACAAGCTTTTGTTTGCCACCGGATCTATTCCCGTAAAACCAAGATGGCTTAAAGGAAAAGATTTGGACAATGTTTTCGTAATCCCAAAAGATAAATATTATCTTGACGACATGGTTGCGAAACTTAAAGGGATGAAAAATCTTGTTGTAATTGGTGCAGGTTTCATTGGTGTTGAACTTTCAGACGAGCTTAACAAAAGTGGTTTCAATGTAACTTTGGTTGAAAAAGAACCTCAGATTTTAAGCCTTGCATTTGATATCGAAATTTCTTCAAGAATTCATAAAATTATAGAAGACAGAGGATTAAAAGTAGTTACCGGCAACGGCGTGAAAGAAATTGCCGGTGATGGTAAAGTTGAAAAAGTAATTCTTGAAAACGGAGAAATTATCCCTGCTGATGCAGTGGTTCTTTCCATGGGATACCGGCCAAATACCGATATGGCTAAAAATTCAGGCATTGAACTGGACAATGGTTCTTTCATCGTCATTGATGAATACATGCGTACACTGACTCCGGATATTTTTGCCGCAGGTGACTGTGCCCAGAAACGTGATTTTGTTACCCGTCGTCGCACACCGATCATGCTTGCTTCTACTGCTTGTGCCGAAGCAAGAGTAGCAGGACTGAACCTTTTCAATATTCACGTAGTGAAAACTTTCAGCGGAACTATAGGAATCTACTCAACTGCTATTGATGACGTTGGTTTTGGAACGGCCGGACTTACAGAAGCACGTGCAATACAGGAAGGAATGGCAGTTATTACAGGAATTTTCGAAGGTGTTGATCGTCATCCCGCTCATCTCCCGGGTGCTCATAAACAAATGGTGAAACTCATTGTAGCTAAATACTCAGGTGTGATTGTGGGCGGTGAAGTAATCGGAGGCCCAAGTGCCGGCGAACTTACCAATGTTATTGGTCTGGTCATTGAAAACAGAATGTCAGTCAATGGACTATTGACTTCCCAGATTGGTACGCATCCATGTCTTACTGCTTCACCAGCCGGTTATCCGCTTATCAAAGCAGCTGAAATCGCTGCTGCTAAAATCAGACATATATAAAACATATTGTTTTAATAAGTAAACCTCAAACAAAAGATTCACCGCCGGAAAGCATTTGTCTGTTCAACGAGACTACAAAAGCTTTCCGGCCTGAATCTTAAATACTTTCAAAATGCCGGGCTTTATTCATGTTTACACTGGAAATGGAAAAGGAAAAACCACTGCTGCTCTTGGTCTTGCCCTGAGAGCTGCAGGTGCCGGTAAAAAGGTTTTTATTGCCCAGTTCGTTAAAGGGATGCATTATTCAGAACTTGATGCCCTGAAAAAACTGGAACCGCAAATTACTATCCGTCAATATGGCCGGGACTGTTTTATCCATAAAAATCCCGTCTCAGAGGATATCAATGCTGCCCGTGAAGGCCTGGAAGCAGTTACCAGGGTTATCCGTGAAGACCAATACGATATGGTAATCCTTGATGAAGCCACCATTGCAACCTACTTCCACTTATTTTCCGCCGATGATTTGATGAATGTTATAAAAATGCGTCAACCGGATACCGAAATCATCGTAACCGGCCGCTATGCTCCGGCGGAATTGATTGAAATGGCAGACCTTGTCACAGAAATGACAGAAATAAAACATTATTATAATAAAGGTGTTGAAGCAAGGGAAGGGATTGAGTTTTAATTATTCATCCGCTGAATAAAACAATAAAATGATATCAAAACTTCGCGACGAAATCCTGAATTGTACAAAGTGCCCTCTCGCCAAAACCAGAAATCATGTGATTTTTGGAGAAGGGAATCTTCATGCTCCCATCATGATTATCGGTGAGGCTCCGGGAAGAGATGAGGACATTCAGGGGAGGCCCTTTGTCGGAAAATCAGGACAATTGCTGGATAAAATTTTGTCTGCATGCGGATTTACACGCGAGCAGCATGTTTTTATCAGTAATATTGTTAAATGCCGACCTCCCGATAACAGAGTTCCAACCACTGAAGAAATGATTACCTGCCTTCCCTGGTTATACGAGCAAATGGAGCTGATCGATCCAAAAATCATTATTTTGCTTGGCGCTACAGCTTTGAGAGCAATATGTGGCAGTGAATATCGTATCACCCAGGCACGCGGTAACTGGATTATCTGGCAAAACAAGCTGGTCATGCCTGTTTATCATCCGGCAGCACTGCTTCGAGACCCTTCGCTTAAACGACCGACCTGGGAAGACTTCAAAAAAATTGTGCTCAAATATCGTGAACTGGTTGATCCGGCGCACTTTTCAGAACACGTTTAAACAACATCTCCTGATTAATCCCTTTTTTTGGTAAGTATTTTTGGGCTTATTTGTAACATGCTTTATCATGTTACTTTTTACAGTTTCTCCGCGCTTTCCCCGACAAGAATATATTTACAAAGTTGATATTTGTTTAAACCGTAACTTTTCAACAATACGTAATATTTACTAACATAACGCCCTGATTATTTGGTGGTATCAGAAAATTGTTATTCCTTTGCTATTACGTAAATACGT
>RZYY01000062.1 GCA_009930115.1 Sphingobacteriia bacterium
TGTAGTATCACCTGAAGCGCTGGATTTTCCATTTTGACCACAGGACAATAAATAAATGGCTGAAAAAATCATCAGCACGTACAAACTGATCATTTTCATGGGTAGATATTTTTTCAAATTAAACTTTTCTTAAACTTTTCCAATAACGGGCTAATTTTTCAATAATTGTTCGAAACGCTATTACCTGATACATTACCGTTAATATTTTGGAGGTGGCTGGTTTTTTTTAACAGCCTGGAAGCAGGTCCGGCAAAGCGGTTCATAACTTTGTTTTTCACCAAGTTCAACCAGTTTATCTCCACCGGTAATCCGATGCGAATATTGTGCAAGATTGCCACAGCGTATGCAGATGGCGTGTACCTTGGTTACATATTCAGCCGTTGCAAGTAAGGCAGGAATCGGGCCAAAAGGTTTTCCCTGAAAATCCATATCCAGCCCGGCAACGATAACACGTATTCCACTGTTGGCTAATTGATTACAAACTGAGGGCAATTCGGTATCAAAAAACTGCGCTTCATCAATTCCCACAACGTCCACGTCGTTGGCCAGGAGTAAAATCTGGGTGGAAGATTCAACCGGTGTGGATGAAATAATGTTGGCATCGTGAGAGACTACGTTCTCTTCATCATAACGCACGTCAACAGAGGGTTTGAATATTTCAACCTTTTGCCTGGCTATCCTGGCACGTTTGAGCCTTCGGATCAATTCTTCGGTTTTGCCCGAAAACATCGAACCGCATATTACTTCTATCCATCCTCGGCGAATGCCCGATTCATTTTTTGTTTCTAAAAACATAGCGGAAGTTTGTAAATCTCCTTTGCTTCAAATCAATATCTTTTTAGATACGCTTTTAACATTTGATGCGTTAAATAATCTGCAAATTTAAGGAAATACTTTTCATTTTATCGTTTCTGCGAGTTTATGGAAGAACAAAAACGGCATTTCGAAAAAATTACAAATATTCTTGATAAAATCATAAAAGACTGGAAAAGAGCAACAATTGATGGTCAATCCCCTTCAAAAATTGATAAAGATATTCTGATAACCGACCTGAAAATAGCCTACGAACTGGTCAGTGACCTGAACGTAATAAGCATGTCAAATAACTACCAGCCTGATCGTCTCCCATTTTTCAACAATAGTGACCATGAAGTAAATTTTCATGGTAATTCCAAAGAAACCAAAGCTTCTTTGTTTCAGGATCACCCAGACCAGTTGACAGACACTTCGGGAAACAACAAAAAAAATCAACCTGCCAAAGAAAATCAATTTAGTGTAAACAAGCAGGAGGTCAGTATTGAAAATCTGCCGGAACAGCAAAAGCTGCATTCAAATTCACCAAAACTGACGGGTGACCTTTTTTCAGCCCCAAAATCGGTATCAGATGTACTCAAAGGCAATGAGGACAATACATTGGCCAATAAAATCCAGAATCATCGTATCAGCGATATCAGATCAGCAATTGGGATCAATGATAAATTTACTTTCATCAATGATCTTTTTAAAGGAGAAGTTTCCCGTTATAATTTCACCATTGACAGACTTAACAGCATGGACAGCTATGATGCTGCTGTTGAATACCTTACCAGTTGCGAACTTGAAAATAGCACTACCGACAATAAATCAGCAATTACCAAACTCAAAGAATTGCTCAAACGCAGATATTCTGCCTGAATGATTTCAACTTAATCTTTTCAAACTTAGTTATGAAAAAAATTTCTTTACTCCTGTTTGTAGTTCTTTCTATCACCACATTGTCATCCTGTCTGAAAATCAAAAAGGAATATGCCCCTGTGGGGGAAGTCAATTTTAAAATGATCGAATCACTTGCACCCGGCGCAAGATACCTGATTTGCGAGTTTTCAACCGAGGAACAATTTGGTTGTCTTAATTATCTGATCCGGTATGATTACACAAGCAACATGGGCAACTTTGAAATTCACTTGAAGGACGTCGAAAAAAGTGATTTTTGCCTGACTGCACCGGGACCTGCAAAAGCAGAGCTCAACCTGGGAACATACCAGAACGGCGATTATGTTGTAAAAATTAAGGTTGGAGATATTGAAAATCAGGGAATGCTGAAAGTAAGTGCACAACATTATGTGCTTGATGTAAGCGCCCCACAAAATCTGACGATAGTTACAGACACGCTCCTTCGTATGCCCGAACATACCATTTGGGGATATGCTTCCTATCAGGATGATCAGTTTGAAACTTCTGCCATAGCATTCACTGACTCGCTCGAGCAACGGGGAGCTCAACCCGCTAATTTACCTGCAGGTGATTTCGGGTATTTTACCATTGGCCAAAACAGTGAAATTGCTTCAATCACAAATGCTCCGGAAGAAAAGGTAGTTTATTTTATTTACAGGTTTGTTGATGGAGACAATGATATTATGGATTTGGTTTCTGACTTTTTCGTTACCTACAGCAATGACATAATTATTATTGTATATACCTCCGAAGGACAAACATTTTCATCCCTCAGTTAACCCTGCTCAAAATCATTTATCAAAAATCCTTAACAAAAAGGCAACCAGTTCACCTTTAAAAGGTCTTAAATAATCATTAATTCATTTAAAATTTAAACGCATGAAACATGTCTTTACACTGCTGATGCTGTCAGTGTTTCTATCCTTTTATTCAAATCAACAAGTTTTTGCTTCGAAAGCACAGGTAATTTCAGAGCGGTTGAATCAAAAAATTCAAACTACAAAAAGTGATGATCTGATTAGGATCAATATCATTATGAAAGAGAATTTTGATACTGAACAACTGCTACGGAATGTTGAGACAATGGAACGTGAGGAACGTCGTATTTACGTGATTGGCGTCCTGAAAGAATTTTCGGCTTTGGCGCAGAAAAGAGTGAGGATTAAACTTAATGATCTGCAGCAACAGTCAATGGTTTCAGAGGTCAGGCCTCTTTGGATTGCCAATGTGATAAATTGTTATGCAACTTCTCAGGCCATTCTGGAATTATCCTCCGACAATGAAATCGAACTGATAGACGAAGATGTGTATCAGATTTTACTCGACCCAGCTGAGCGTAAAGATGCTGTTGCTATGCAGGGGAATCCGGATGACCGTGAAATCACGTGGAATGTACTTAAAATAAATGCGCAACTGGTCTGGGATTTGGGCTATACTGGCGACGGTGTCATTGTTGCAGTTATTGATACAGGTGTAAATTACAACCATCTCGATCTGCAGAATAATTTGTGGGAGCATCCTGATTATCCTTATCATGGCTGGAACTATGTAAGCAATAACAATAATCCGCTGGATGACAACGGACATGGTACCCATTGCGCCGGTACTGTTGCCGGTAATGGCACTGCCGGATCACAAACAGGAGTTGCTCCTGGTGCCAAAATCATGTGTTTGAAAGCACTTGACTCCGGTGGAGGAGGTAATCAGAGCTCAGTATGGTATGCTGCCGAATTTAGTGTGGAACACGGAGCTCACGTAATCAGCCTTTCGCTTGGATGGCAGCATTCGTGGGGGCCTAACCGCCAGGTTTTCCGTCAGACATTCGACAATGTGCTGGCTGCAGGTTTGGTAGCTTCAGTAGCTGCCGGCAACGAAGGTGATCAGCAAAATTCTTTCCCCATCCCCGATAATGTAAGAACACCAGGAGATTGCCCGCCACCCTGGCTTCATCCTGACCAGACACTTGTCGGAGGAATTTCGAGTGTAATATGTATTGGTGCTACCGACAACAATGACGGGCTTGCCGACTTCTCGGGACGTGGCCCGGCTACCTGGGCAACCGTTTCTCCGTTCAATGATTATCCCTATCAGCCAGGTATTGGCCTTATTCGTCCCGACATATCTTCTCCGGGAGTAAACATCAAATCACTGGCACATTACAACAATACAGGTTACGAAGCAAACTGGAGCGGCACATCAATGGCAACACCCGCTGCAGCAGGTGTAATGGCATTGATGCTTCAAAAAAATAACTCACTGACTCCTGCCCAGATAAGCCAGATTTTGGAAGAAACTACAGTGGTGTTGCAACCAGGTAAAAACAACAACAGCGGTTCAGGCAGAGTGAATGCACTCGCAGCAGTTAATGCCGTTTCAATGCCCGGACCAAGCTATTATTCACACACATTTAATGACTTGAGCGGAAATGGAAACGGTGAAATAGATCCTGCAGAATCAATTTTGCTTACTCTATCTATGGCTAATTTCAGCGATGAAGTAATAGAAAATGTTACCGTCAGCCTCTCCTGCGATTCAGATTATATCACTTTGACTGACACTGTGGAATTTTACGGAAATTTTGAACTTGAAAGCATTATTGAAATGGAAGATGCCTTTGCTTTTGAAGTTGATGACAATATTCCCGGTGGTGAAACACTTAAATTCTATCTAATGGCCGTCAGTGGAGAAGAAAGCTGGGAAAGCTCTTTTACAGCCACTGCAAACGGTGTTGCATTTGCAACAGGCCTTTTTACCATCAGCGATCCTAATGGCAATGGAAACGGAAGCCTTGATCCTGGCGAAAATGTACTTATCAACATTGAAATTATCAACAACGGGCAAATCGCTGCACCTGAGGTGATTTGCAATCTTACTTCCTCATCCCCCGAAATTACTATTAACAACGGAAGTTTTACCATTCCTGTCCTTAATGGCGGCGAATCAGCCAATGCTGCTTTTAACATAACTGTTGCCCCTGGGGCTCAGATTGGTGCAGTTGCTACACTCAACCTTGGATTAACTTCCGGTTTTTATTTGTTTGAAACTTCATTTTACCCCAAAATAGGTTTGATTGTTGAAGACTTTGAAACAGGAGATTTCAGCCAGTTTAACTGGGATTTTGCCGGAAGTGCTCCCTGGTCGGTTGTCAGCACAGGAGCTTACGAAGGAACGTATGCTGCAAAATCAGGAACAATAGGAAATAATGCAACTTCCGAAATAAATATCACTATAGAAGTTGCCGGAAATGACTCCATAGCTTTTTACCGGAAGGTTTCTTCAGAAGCTGATTATGATTTTCTGCAATTCTACATTGATGATTTAAAAATGGATGAATGGTCAGGTGAAACAGAATGGGGAAGGGTTGCCTATCCTGTTACTTCAGGCAGTAAGATTTTCAGGTGGGTTTATTCCAAAGATGTTTTTGTTACATCAGGATCAGACTGTGGCTGGATAGACTATATCGAACTTCCGGTAGCTGCAGATCAAACCATGAGTGTTAACGCTGGAGCTGATGCTGAAATATGTGAAGGGGTTGATTTCCAGACTACAGCCACAGCTCAAAACTTCAGCAGCTTGATTTGGACAACATCCGGAACCGGCAGTTTTGACAATAATACCATGCTCAATGCCATTTATACACCGGGACAGGAAGATTATGCAGCCGGTAATGTGGAACTTTTACTTACTGTTTTTGATAGTGGAGGCGATAACTTATCTGACAATTTGTTGCTCAGTTTTCTCCCTTTGCCGGAAATTCCCGGAAATATCACTGGCCCAAATGTTGTGTGCATGGGCTTTAGCGAATACTTTTCCACAAACGGATCTGAGCATGCTGTTTATTATCAATGGGAACTTATCCCGGAAACTGCCGGAACTTTCAATAGTGCTGACACTACTGTTCTTATTACATTTACAGATGGATTTACCGGAACTGCTGCTTTAAAAGTCAAAGGGATCAACGATTGTGGTGAAGGAGAATTTTCGGCTGAATTTCCAATCCAGGTTGACGATTGTACTGGTCTTGCTGATTTTGATACATCGAGTAAAATCTCCCTCACACCCAATCCAAACAATGGTGTCTTTTTCATTACCTTTGCCGATGATTTTGAAGTAACCAGTATCATCAAAATTTTCGATCCACAAGGACAAATCGTTTATGTTCAGCGTACTTCCGACACTCAACATGAAATTAATCTTGGTACACTCAGAAACGGAGTTTACTTTTTATTGATTGAAAATGAATTTTTTACATCAACTAATAAACTTGTTATAAACAAATAATTCAAATGCTGAAGAATTGTTTCAGATAGAAATCATTACACCGGACTATCAGCCTTTAATCAAGCACTGAAACCGGATAATAAAATTCAGTTTGAAGCAATTCTTTTTTAAACCATCAAGTACTATGAAGAAATTTTTTCTATTGGCTCTTGCAATGTTTTTTGCTTTTGCATCAGTGAAGGCTGATGTTGTAAAAAAAACCTACAAATTTTCCAATCCTCAAATTGAGTCTTCCGAAAATTTTCAGTTTATCGGTTTCGAAGGATTGATGCTTACCGGATTAGCCGGAGAGCCCACACTTCCCTACCAATCAGTTTCGGTTATTCTGCCTCCCGGACATGTTGCTGCAAACGTACTGATCGAAACAGGTGAGGAAATTCCTTTGGACGGTGATTTTACTCTTTATCCCATGCAACATTCGCAGCCAATTTCAAAAGGAAGTTCAGGTGTTTTTACCCAGAATAAAGAGCTTTATGCAAAAAATTCGGTTTATCCCGAAAAACTCATTGGCGAAATCAGCACTGCATTTATGAATGGTTTTGCCATAGCATTGACAACGTTTACCCCGGTGCGCTACAATCCCGCAAAGGGAGAACTTTCTTATTACACCGAGATTACTGTAACTATCGAAACAAAAGAAGACCCTGAAGCTTTGGAAGCACTGAAGAATTTGAATACAAGTACAGCAACGCTGAAAAGACTTGGACTGCTTGTCGAAAATATTGAAGCTGCAGCTTCCTATCCGGTTCGTGAAACTAAAAGTGATGATTATGATCTGCTCGTAATCACTGCTGCACAATTTGAAAGCTCCCTGCAACCATTGATCGAATTTTATGCTCCCTTTGGTATTGAAACACAAATCATATCTACTTCCACGATTTATTCATCTACCCCCGGTCAGGACAATCAGGAAAAGATCAGAAATTATATCATCGATCAATACCAGAATTATGGTATTCAACATGTTACACTTGCCGGAGATGTGGAACATGTTCCTTATCGCGGTTTCTATTGCACGGTACAGTCATCCTCGGTTTACACCGACGATGATATTCCTTCTGACCTTTATTATTCCGGTCTTGATGGAACATGGAACGACAATGGCAACAACCTTTGGGCTGAAATCGGTGAGGATGACCTTCTTCCCGAAATTGGTATCGGACGGATGAGTTTCAGTGCTCAGAGTGATCTTTCGGCAATGTTGAATAAACTGTATAACTACATGGGAAATCCTGTACTGGGTGAATTACGCGATCCTTTAATGGCAGGTGAGCATCTGTATTCATCACCCGAAACCTGGGGATGTGATTACCTGGATTTACTTGTTGGTTATCAAAATCAGAACGGGTACATTACCGAAGGGATACCTGAAGACCATAATATTGAATGGCTTTGTGACCGCGATGCAACATGGTCAGTCTCCCAGCTTCTTCAAAAAATCAATCAGGGAAAATCATTCATTCACCATGCAGGACACGCCAATAGTAATTACACCATGAAAATGTACAACTCCGATATTACCAATTCCAATTTTTCACAGGTAAACGGAGAAACACACAATTATACACTTGCATACTCGCACGGTTGTATTTGCGGTGCTTTTGATGATAATGACTGCATTGCAGAGCGAATGATAAATATTGAGAATTTTGCTGTTGCCGTTATAATGAATTCCCGTTATGGCTGGTTCAATGAAGGACAGACCGAAGGCCCGTCAGCACACCTTCACCGTGAATTTATCAATGCGCTGTACACTTTAAGGGAATCGCATATCGGAATGACCCATACCATTTCCAGGATCAATACAGCACCATGGGTCAATGCCCCCGGGCAATGGGAAGAAGGTGCCCTGCGCTGGTGTTTCTATGATTGTAATGTGCTGGGTGATGCTGCTTTAAGAATCTGGACTGATGAACCGGCAAACCTGACAGCTTCCTATCAGAACGCTTTGCCCATTGGCGTTCCTTCCATCCAGATTACACTTTCCGGAGCTGAAAATGTTGAAGGTCTTTATTGTACTTTTATCAAAGACGGAATTAATTATGGTACCGCTCAGACAAATGCAGCCGGCACCGCCGAAATCACATTTGATCCGTCAATTACCGAACTTGGCGAGGCCACAATTTATGTTTCAGGTTTCAATTGCCTGATTCATGAATTTCCTGTAATTGTTATTCCTAACGAAGGTGCCTATGTTGTCTATGATTCATCAGTCATTAATGATGACCAGGGAAATGGCAACGGAGAACCAGATTACACCGAATCTATTCAGCTTACTACCACTTTAAAAAACGTGGGAACGGCACAGGCTGTTAATGTTTCAGCTACACTGCTCTCTTCCAGCGAGTATGTGACTATTACAAGCGCCAATGCTTCCTGGGGAAATATTCCGGGACAAACTACCATGACAGTTGAAAATGCTTTTGCTTTTGATATTGCCGGCAATATACCTGATCAGCATTCAGTTGCTTTCACTATTGAAGCCACCGGTCAGGATACCTGGTCGTCGGGATTTTCAATAGTGGTTAATGCCCCGTTGCTTGAGCAGGAAAATTTTGTTATCAATGATGCCGCTACAGGGAACAATAATGGCATGCTTGACCCGGGTGAAACGGCCAACATGGTTATTTCAATCCAGAATAGCGGACATGCTGAAGCTTATGATGTTACTGCCATGCTTTCTTCAACCGATCCTTATATTACCGTGAATACAACGGCAGCACAGAACCTCGGAAATCTGATCGCCGGTCAGGCTTTGCCGGCAACCTTTAGTGTTTCTGCCAGCTCAGATACTCCTGCAGGATACACCGCATCCTTGACATTGCTTATCGAAGCTTTGCACGGAATTGAAGTTGAACAAACTATTTCACTGAATTTCACAGATTATTGTTACCCCACTGCCAATTGTTCTTACGGCGACGGATTGACAGGCTTTGCCCTTGAAAGCATAAGCAATATGAACAACGGATGCAGTGAAAATGGATATGGCGATTTTACCGATATGTCAACAGAAGTTATTCCAGGAGAATCCTACACTGTATCATTGGAAACAGGATACGATGACCAGAATGTCTGCCTTTGGATTGATTTCAACAGCAACAAGGAATTTGAAGAATCAGAGCGATTGATTACCGATTACAACCTTGTAAATTCAAACCAGGTTTATACTACTCAGATTACTATTCCCGAATCTGTTACAGGAGGTATGAAACGACTGCGGGTAAGAGCCAACTGGACGGACAGTGCCAGTGATCCATGCGAAGATTTTAGTTATGGCGAAACAGAAGACTACACGGTTATGATACCTGCAGGAACTTTGGAAGTTACTGCATGGTGCGATCCGGAAGAAATTTGCCTTTACGACTCAACCCAGTTAATGGCTATAGCCAGCGGAGGATCAGGAAACTACACTTATAGCTGGACACCGGAAACAGGCCTCAGCGATCCAGGCATAGCAAATCCGGTAGCTTCTCCTGAAACCACCACCATTTATAGCGTTGAAGTAAATGATGGCAGCAATACTGCCAGCTATCAGGTTACTGTTACTGTTTGGCCACTCCCGCCCACTCCGTTCATAACCCTGCAAGTAAATACACTTTATTCCGATGCTGCTGAAGGTAATCAATGGTATTGCAGTCTGGGCATTATCGAAGGTGCTACAGGACAATCCTACACCTGTACCTGGGAAGATGTTTACCATGTTAAAGTAACCAGCGAAAATGGCTGCGTTTCTATGCCATCCAACAGTATTCATGTTGTTATCACCTCAGTCGATGATCCGGCTGATAAAGAAGAACTGATTGTTTATCCAAATCCTTTTGCTGATAAGGTATCCATTGAATTTGAAACCATTTATGGTGAAAATGTCAGGTTATCTGTTTTCAATGCTCTGGGGCAGGAAGTAAAAATCATCGCTCAGGAAACCAGTTTTCAAACCGGCATTAAAAACATTGAGGTTCCTACAAATGATCTTGTTAACGGAATTTATTACTTCAAACTTCAAACTGATCAGAAAGTTCTGATGAAAAAACTGATCAAAACAAAATAAAGTGTTTTACGGGCATCCCCGAATAAATAGGGGATGCCTTTATATTTCATTGAATTGAGCTTTAAAAACTAAATCAAATCACTATTAACATGAAAAAGTTTACTTATTCACTCTTCCTTGTTTTTCTCTCCTTTGCTGCAATGAGTCAGAAAAGCTGGGTTTCTTTTACAAGTGACCAACCCAAAGATGCAGCAGTTACTATTCTTCATTCTGACCGCAGCGGGCTTGTGCTTGAAGTTACTGTTCCCGGCATGTTTACCGAAAATGTTAATCACGAAGGACAATCATTTCAACGGATTACCCTGGTCGAAAATCATACAACCCAGGAAGAAGGCCGTCCTGAACTTCCGATGCTTCATAAACTGATCGGGATTCCGGGAAATCAAAAAATAGCTATAACTCTTCTTGAACAGGAATTTACCAGACTGAACGGCTATAACATTTTTCCGTTTCAGACACCAACTACCGACAATCCGGGCGGGCATGACCATCCTTTTGTGATGGATAAACCTTTTTATCAGAAGAATGCTTTTTATCCTGCTGAAACGGCCATTCTCGGTAAGCCGGGTATCTGGCGCGATGTGAAAGTCGCCGGAGTACACATTACTCCTTTTACTTACAATCCTGTAACTCAGGAATTAAAAGTAACGACAAAACTTACGCTGAAGATTGAATTTTCCGGCATGGATGCTTCTTTGAGCTTCAATCCCAGGAAAGAACTGACCCCGAAATTCTATCAGATGTACAAGGCAGCTATTGCCAACTTTGATGACCTTGGTTATACAATGACCTACAGAGACAATCAGGCAACAAAGTATCTTGTCATTACAAATCCTGAAGCTATTGACGCCATTCAACCTCTGGTGAACTGGAAAAATGAAATGGGACACAAGGTAGAAGTCCGAGTTATCGAATCGGGATTTGATACACCTCAGCTTTTTAAAACATACATTTCAGAGCTTTATGAAGCCGGTCTGGAATATGTGCTGATGGTGGGCGATGCTTATCCAAACGGCGGCAATTCAGGCGGCCCCAACGTAGTTCCGATGTATTACTGGGCTCCCGGCGGCGAAGACCCGTCATATTCCGATAGCTGGTACACCTGCCTTGATGGTCCTGATGACCATTATGCCGATATTGCCATTGGTCGTTTTGTTTATGATGTGAACCAACTTGACCAGCTTGAACTCCAAATCGAAAAAACGATGACCCATTATCTGAATGCAAATGTTTCGGATAATTGGGCTGAAAACAGCATTTTGATTGCACACAAACAGGAATATCCCGGCAAATACACCCAGTGCTGTGAAGAAATCCGAACCTATAATTATTCTATTCAAACCCCGATTTTTGAAAAAGCATACGGTGGTGAAGATTACTCAAACGCACAGGTGGTTGATTTTGTAAATAATACAGGCGTTGGGATTTTCAATTACCGCGGGCATGGAGGTGCCACGGAATTATGGGAATGGACAACTGTGAACCCGATCAGTTTTACAGCAACTGATGTAAACCAATTGACCAACTATGAAGAGTTATTCGTATTTTTTGATGTTTGTTGCGACAATATGGACATTGTTGCACACTCCGGCAATTGCCTGTGCGAATCATTTATGAAACATACAGGAGGATCGGTTGCTGTAAATGGAGCTATCATTCCGTCATATACCATTCCAAACCATGACTATGACAAGGAAATGTACAAGGCTGTTTTCGACGAAGGAATTACCAATATTGGCTACGTTACCAATTTTGCCAACGTAACTGTTTTGAACGTTCATGGTACATTGGGGAGGTCGAATGTGAGAACTTATCTCTGGCTGGGTGATGCATCATTAGAGCCCTGGACCATGCAGCCGACTGAAATCACAGCTTTACACAACGAACAATTGTTCCTCGGATTGTCCGAATTTGTTGTGAATGTGATGGGCAATGGCAATCCGCTCGAAAATGCTCTGGTCTGTGTTACCAACGAGGATGGCAGTGTTTATGGTGTAGCATACAGTGATGCTGCAGGTGTGGCCACCGTTCAATTCGATGAACCGGTTCAGATTCCGGGTGAAGCAAAGGTTACGGTTACCAAATTCAATCATATTCCTTATCAGGCAGTTGTTCCGGTTATTCCACAGGAAGGTCCTTACGTAGTTAAAGATTCATGGGAAATTAACGATAATTCAGGCGGCAATGGTAACGGACTGATGGATTATGCAGAATCCGTATTACTTACCCTCAGTGTTAAAAATGTAGGTATTCAGGTTGCTCAGAACGTTATTGTAACACTATCTACCGAAAGCGAATATATTGACATTACTACTGCTACTGCCAATTTTGGAAATATTGACCCGGATGCAGTCGTCACCGTTGAAGATGCCTTTGCTTTTGACGTTGCTGAAGATATTCCGGACAATCACGCAGTTCTGTTTACCGTTTCGGCTACCAATGGCACTGATACATGGAACAGTAACATTGTAATTACCGGACATGCGCCGGTTTTGATCTACGATTCCTTCACCATACTTGACCCGACAGGTAACAACAACGGGAAACTTGACCCCGGTGAAGAAGCAACGATTGAAATTACCCTTAAAAATGAAGGATCAGCAGGTGCAGTGAATGTTAACGGATTACTTTCTACAAATGATACCTATCTTGAGATTACCCAGACTGGTCCGGTAAACCTGGGTGATATGGAGCCGGGTGCATCAGCCGTTGCATCTTTTGAGATTTATGCCGCTGACGACACTCCTGCCGGCCATTCTGCCATATTGGACATATCTGTAAATGCTGATCATAACATCACCGGAACAGGAAGTTTCACTGTGATTATCGGGCAAATTCCGGTTATTATCATTGACCTTGATCCAAATCACAACTCCGGAACTGAAATGCAGGGAGTCATGAACACAATTGAGGTTACCTCAGAATATGCAACTTCTATTCCGGCAAACCTGAGTCTTTATTCATCTGCTTTTGTTTGCCTTGGAATATACAGCAATAATCATGTGCTGACTACTGCTGAAGGTCAACAACTGGCCGATTTCCTTAATGCCGGAGGATCGTTATATATGGAGGGCGGCGACACCTGGTATTACGATCCGCAGACTTCCGTGCATTCGATGTTCAAAATTGATCCGGTGGAGGATGGCAGCAGTAACCTTTCTACTATTGCAGGACAGGAAGGCACCTTCACCGAAGGACTGTCATTTGCTTACAATGGAGATAATTCGTATATCGACCATATTGAAGCTATTTTACCCGCAGTAAAAATTTTCCAGAACCAGTCACCTTCCTATGGTACAGCAGTTGCTTATGACGGTGGTACTTACAAAACTATTGGCGCATCGCACGAATTCGGCGGACTTAGCGACGGAAACTCGACAAAAGAAGAGTTGATGGAAGAATACCTGATATTTTTCAATATCATCAGTAGTGGGATTACAGCCAGTTTCCAGGCTGACCAGACACTTATCTGTGAAAATGATCAGGTAGAATTTACAGATAATTCTACCGGACAAATTACAGAATGGGCATGGGAATTCCCTGGTGGTAATCCGGAAACTTCCAGCCTCCAGAACCCTGTTGTTATTTACAGTACCCCCGGACAATTCGACGTTTCCCTTACAGTTACCGGCCCGGATGGAAGTAATACAATCACCAAAGCAGATTATATAGAAGTGACAGGTATGCCCGGTGCAGCTGCTATACCGGTTGGTATTACCCAACTCTGCGAAAATGCCGGCAACACTGACTATACTACTACAGGAGCAACAAATGCAACCGAATACGTTTGGTCTCTCACACCAATGGAAGCCGGAATAATCACCGGAAACGGATTAACTGCAACTGTTGACTGGACTGATGATTTCTATGGGGAAGCTCAAATCATGGTTTATGGAATGAATTTCTGTGGAGAGGGCAATCCGTCTGAATTACTCATGGTAACAATTGATCCGTTGCCCGAAGATGCAGGTACAATTACCGGAAACAACCAGGTTTGTCAGGGATTCAGCGACTTTTACACCATTGAAACAATAGGTTTTGCCTCTTCCTACAACTGGACGCTTACACCTGAAGAAGCAGGTACCCTTCAGGTTGATGACAACGAAGTGACCATTACCTGGAGTAATACCTTCACCGGAAACGTTGTGTTGAATGTCTGCGGTGTCAATTCCTGCGGCAATGGTCTGGTTTCAGCCGATTTTGAAATTCTTGTTGAAAATTGTATAGGAATTAATAATCCGGCAGAAAACATGACCATATCCGTATTTCCGAATCCAAACACAGGACATTTTATCCTGAATCTGAATGGAAAAGATACTGTAAAAATATCCCTGATGAATACTCTGGGTGAAATAGTTTTTGTTTTGGAAAATATCTCCTTGTCAGGAAAACAAAGTCAGAATATTGAAGTAAATTTGTCCGATGGGGTTTACTTGTTGAAAGTTCAGGGTAACCAGACATATTTTACCGAAAAAGTTATCATCAGGAAATAGGAACTTTGCATTAAGTAATTTCCTGTCTTTTCTGAGATAAACAGGAAAACATTATGATTCAGACAGGCTGCCTTGGATAAATTCAGGCAGCCTGTTTTTGACTAAAAGCAAAACATTTTTTACACTGATAAACATAAATTCGATTATGAAACCAGGGAGTTTACAAATCACTTATTATCTAAAATCTCTTGCCATAGCCTGTCTGGCAGTTGTTTTGTTAATTTCCAAAAGCTTACAATCGCAGGACCTTGCCATTGATTTCGGGCTTGACCAAATGGATAACATCAGTGTGATTGATGATAACATGGAGAAATTCAGCATAGTTTTGAACTTCAGGGGGGTTACATTTTTCACTGTTGAAACCGTTGCAGGTAACTTTGATGAAATTGGTATCCCGGGAACATTTTCGACAGGTGATTTAGGAGAACCAAAACTACCGGCACTGAAGAAGCTTATTGAAATTCCCTGTGGCGCTGATGCTTCAGTCCACATAAGGAATTACACGGTAAGTGAATACAAGCTGAGTGATTTTGGTATTATGCACCCGTTGATGCCCGTTCAGCCATCTGTCAGAAAAGATCTGCCGGCCGGTGATGTGCCGTTTGAATTTAATTCAACAAGATATGAAACAGATGTTTTTATCCAACCGGAGCTTGCAAGGTTTGAATTGCTCGGGGTTTTGCGAGGTATTCGTCTTGGAAGACTAACCATTGCTCCGGTCAGTTATAATCCGGTAAAGGGTATCATCAAAGTGTATAATAATGTCGAAGCAGAAATTATTTTTTCGAATGTTGATCATGCCCTCCATCAATCTGTAAAAGCAACCAACTGGTCTCCCTATTTTGCTTCAGTTCAGAATAGTGTTCTAAACCGCCTGGAACATGGATATCCCGCTCATCCTGATCTTACAAAATATCCCGTGAAATACCTGATAGTTGCCCCAAGGATGTTTGAGGATGAACTTCAGCCATTTATTGAGTGGAAAACAAAAAAAGGTTTTCAGGTCATCAACGGCTATACCGACGAGATCGGAACAAGTTATAATGAAATCCGCAATTGGGTGCATGCACAGTACAATGCTGGTACGCCGACTGATCCGGCACCAAGCTTTTTACTTCTTGTTGGTGATGTAGCACAAATTCCGGCGATAACAGGCTCGTCTTCAGGAAAAATGACCGATCTTTATTACAGCAGTGTAGATGGTGATTATTTTCCCGAAATGTATTATGGCAGGATGTCGGCTACAACATCCGCTCAGCTTCAATCACAGATTAATAAAACACTGTACTACGAAAAGTATGAATTTACTGATCCTTCCTATCTTGATAATGTAACACTTATTGCCGGCGCTGATGGTACCTGGAATCCAAGAGTCGGACAACCAACAATTTTGTATGGTACCAATAATTATTTTAACTCCGCGCACGGATATGCTGCAGTAAACGCTTACCTGAACAGTTATTCAGGATGTTACGACCCTTCCCGGATCGCTGTGAGTCTTATCAATTATACCGCTCATTGCAGCCAGAGTTCATGGGGGAATCCCTCATTATCCCAAAGCATGGTGAATAGTTTTGTAAACACTGGCAAATATCCGGTAGCTGTTGGTAATTGCTGTTTATCAGGTGATTTTGGCTATAATGAATGTATAGGCGAAACATGGCAGCGGGCTGTCAACAAAGGCTCTGTTGTTTACATTGGCTCGTCGCCAAGTACATACTGGTTCGAGGATTTTTACTGGTCAGTAGGAGCATTCCCTATCCAGGGAACCAACAACGGCTATGTCCCGACTTATGAAGAAACTACATGGGGTGCTTACGATGCGCCCTTTGTCAGCGACTATGTAACGGCCGGTTCAATCGTTTTTGTTGGAAATCTGGCAGTAACCGAAGTTGACATACAGGGTTATCCAAGTCATTCAAGCCCACTCTATTACTGGCAGGCATATAATGTCCTTGGTGATCCATCACTGATGCCTTACTATACCCAGGGTAGTCAAAATATTGTATCACATCTGCAAACTTTTCCGGCAGGATCTTCAACATTTTCCATTTCAGCATTGCCCGGTTCTTATGCTGCAGTTTCAAAGGATGGAGTGCTTCTGGGTGCTGCTTTGGTTGATAACAGCGGGGTAACAGAAGTTACAATCAATCCTCCCATAACCTCGGGAACAGCAGATATAGTAGTAACCAAACCCCGGCACATTCCTTATATAGCTCAGATTCCGGTGAATGCTTCGCAAGGTCCCTTCATTTCGCTTAGCAGTTTCACTATCAGCGACCCTGATGGAAACAACAACGGTCAGCTTGATTATGGCGAATCAGCCTACCTGAATATTAGTCTGAACAATATAGGATCATCACCGGCTGAAGATGCAACCGGTCTCCTCACTTCCGACGATGCATACATTACCATCATCGATTCGGAAGCTAATTTTGGATCAATTCCGGCAGGAACAACGATTTTGGCTGACAAGGCTTTTTATTTTCAGGCTGCACAAAATATTCCAGACCAGTATCTTGCCCTTCTGACTTTGACTGTGAGTTCCGGCACTGACATTTGGGAAAGCACCATTTCTGTTGTCGCCAATGCCGGGATACTTGAATTTGCTGGATATGATATTATCGATTTAACGGGCAACAATAATGGGAACTTTGATCCGGGCGAGACAGTCCAGCTTCAG
>RZYY01000216.1 GCA_009930115.1 Sphingobacteriia bacterium
TTAATTCCGAAAACAGCCGGTTCTACGTGAATTTTCATATCTTCCCTTACTTTCACCTGACAACCAAGCCGCCAGTGATTCATCTGCTCTTTTCGTGTAAAATATCCTACCTCGGTGGGAAGTATTGAACCTCCCCCTTCAAGCACCTGACATTTACACATTCCACAAGTCCCCCCTCCGCCACAAGCTGAAGGTAAATATATTCCATTGTTCGAAAGGGTTGTGAGAAGCGAGCTTCCGGGATTAACGATCAATTCTTTTTCATCATTAATAGTGATTTTTACTTTTCCCTGGGGTGTAAGTTTTTTACGGGCATACAGGAGTAATGAAACCAGCAAAATGATGATGATAAAAAAAATAATCACGCTGATGCTTATGATTCCTCCTATACTAGTTGCTAAAATCATTTTATATTGAATTTTTAATGGTTACGACTATAGTTTAATTCCCATAAAACTCATGAATGCCAAACCCATCAACCCTGTGATGATAAATGTAATTCCCAGTCCTTTAAGAGGCCCCGGAATCTGACTGTAACGAATCTTTTCCCTGATTGCTGCAATACCAACGATAGCCAGGAACCAGCCCACACCCGAACCAAGTCCGAATGATGTAGCTTCGGCAACATTGGCATATTCACGCTCCTGCATGAAAAGTGACCCGCCAAGAATGGCGCAATTGACAGCGATCAGCGGCAGAAAAATCCCTAAAGAAGTGTACAGTGCAGGGGCAAATTTCTCAATCACCATTTCGACCAGTTGCACCATCGAAGCAATCACCGCAATAAAGATGATGAAACTGAGAAAGCTTAGGTCAACATCGGCAAGAGATGGCGATAACCAGGCTAAAGCCCCCGGAACTAACAGATATTTATTGATAAGATAATCAACCGGAACCGTGATACCCAGTACAAAAACCACTGCAACGCCCAGTCCGATAGATGTCTTCACCGTTCTGGATACGGCCAGGTAAGAGCACATACCCAGAAAGTAAGCGAAAATCATGTTGTCAATAAAAATTGACCGGACAAAAATGCTTATCAGATTTTCCATTGTATAAAGTTTTTCTTTTTGTCTTAAATTAATTAACTTTCAATGAGTTCCTTATTTCTGCTGCGCTGTATCCAGATAATAATTCCGATGACAATCAATGCCATTGGCGGAAGGATCATCAGGCCATTGTTTTTATAACCTATATCATACATGAACTGCGGAATTACCTCATATCCCCAGACTGTCCCTGAACCAAGCAATTCTCTAAAGAAAGCAACTACGATAAGAATCAAACCATATCCGGCAGCATTCCCGATTCCATCAAGGAAGGATGGCCAGGCTTTGTTGCTCATTGCAAAGGCTTCGAATCGTCCCATCAGGATGCAGTTGGTAATAATAAGCCCAACGAATACCGATAATTGCTTGCTGATATCATAAACAAACGCTTTGAGCACCTGGTCAACAAGAATGACCAGGGATGCAATCACTACCAGTTGCACGATAATTCTGATTCGCGGAGCAATGGTTTTTCTCAAAAGTGAGATGATAACATTTCCTACAGCAAGCACTGCCATTACAGATATTGCCATTACAAAGGCAGGCTGCATTTTTACGGTAACTGCCAGTGCTGAACATATACCCAACACCTGAACTGTGATTGGATTTTCCTTCCCGAGCGGAGTGGTAAGCAGTTTGATATTTTTTGCCGAAAACAATGAATCTTTACTATTACTCATGGCTTTGAATGTTTTTCTTGATGAATGGTACATAATTTTCAAGGCAGTTGGCCAGCATTTCACTTACACCGTTGCTGGTGATTGTTCCGCCAGAAATGGCATCAACGCCGTGTGAAGGGGGAACAGCACTGTTGGCCACTCCTCCTTTGACCACCTTAATGGAAACAAACTCATTATTTTGGTCGAAAATCTGTTTGCCTTTAAATTCTTCCTGAAACCAGACCGTATTTATTTCAGCCCCCAGCCCCGGAGTTTCGGATTTATGATCGAAGGATGTTCCTGATACTGTATTAAAATCACTTTCGAAAGCAATATTTCCCCAGATAGGGCCCCAAAGCCCCACACCATAAAGTGGAACAATATATTGCCGTTTTCCGTCTTTTTCCATGATGTACAATGGCCAGAGAGGTTTTGCAGAGTTGCTCTTTTCGGTTGCATCCTGTTTCAATCGAAGCATTTCCTTCAGCACGATATCAAAAGGTCTTACTTCGCCCAGCTCCTGTTTGCCGTTGGCATAACGGCTGACAATATTACCTTCCTGGTCAATGGCCAATTCTTCGACAATGTATTTGGTATAATTTTCACCTGCATCGTTTCTCGGGACCTTCACTTCTGCAGCACTGAGAATGCCCTGAAATTTCTCATTTTTTACATTCATTTCCTGGTAAGGTTTCAAAAGCTGGGATGCAGCAGAAAGCACTGCAGCTACAATGATAACCATTACCGAAGCATAAATAAAAATATATCTGTTGCTAAACATTATAGTGGTTTTTTAAGTAGTTGCTAATTGAGCTTTTTGAAAACGCTTCAGCCTTTTTTTAATATTGGCCTGCACCACATAGTAGTCGATAAGTGGTGCGAAAACATTCATAAGCAGAATGGCGAGCATCATTCCCTCAGGATAAGCAGGATTAAGGACTCTAATGAGTACTGCCATCACACCTATCAGGATTCCGTAAATCCATTTCCCTTTATTTGTCTGAGCCGCACTAACAGGGTCTGTAGCCATATAAACAGCTCCAAATGCAAAACCTCCCATGATAAGGTGATAATAAGCTGGAATTGCCATATAAGTATTTTCGGGAGCAACATAAGGACCGATCAGGTTAAACAACAGAGCAAGCCCGTATCCGCCTGCAAATACCGACAGCATTATACGCCAGCTTCCAATACCTGTAATTACCAGGAACAATCCCCCGATTAAGATAAGGAATGTTGAAGTTTCGCCGATAGAACCTGGAATTAATCCGAAAAACATATCGGAAACACTGGGCAAAGATTCAAGAGGTTCATTTGTAAGTAATTTCCCTAATGCAGTTGCGCCTGAGTAAGCATCAGCTTTTTCGGCAATCCAAACCTTATCACCTGACATATCCTGCGGATAGGCAAAGAAAAGAAATGCTCTGGCAGTCAATGCCGGATTCAGAATATTCATTCCCGTACCTCCGAATACCTCCTTGCCTATGATTACCGCAAAGGCAGTAGCAAGTGCAACCATCCAAAGCGGGGTGTCCGGTGGAACAATAAGGGGGATGAGAAAACCGGAAACCAGAAATCCTTCGTTTACCTCATGACCTCTGATCTGGGCAAACATAAACTCAATTCCCAGTCCAACCACATAAGAAACGATGAGAATGGGAAGCACTTTCAATGCACCAAAAAAGAAATTCTCCCATAAAGTAGCTGTTACTCCGTGTGAAAGATGGTGCTGATATCCAACATTCCACATGCCAAAGAGAAGCACCGGAACAAGTGCCATAACAACCCAGCCCATTGTACGTTTCATATCTATGTAATCGCGTATATGGCTCCCGCTGGTTGTGGTTTTGTTAGGAACAAACAAAAAGGTTTCAAACGCGTCAAAGGTCGAATGCAGGTATTCAAAACGTCCGCCTTTTTGAAAATTTGGCTTGATTTTATCAACAAAATTTCTTATCGCATTCATGCTGATATCTTGATTTATTTAATGTTAACTCATTTCTTTTCTCATCAAATCCAAACCCTTACGCACCAATGCCTGGATTTCGGTTTTTGAAGTATCAATGTATTCAAC
>RZYY01000217.1 GCA_009930115.1 Sphingobacteriia bacterium
CGCGGGTTACACCGCCGGTGGCCGTGTAAAACAGGAATTTTCCGTCCTGTGAAAGCCCTGCATATTCAGGCATATACCATGTCCCGAGAGGCATACCAGGTTGTACGGTTTGCGTCCAGTTGAGGTCGCCTACAAGACCGGGACCCGAAAGCCAGCCTTCTTCAAGGCGGGACCACTGAAACTGACCGCTTGAAAGATTGATTACATCCTGTTTATAGGTTGAGAAAACAAATGAGGTTCTCCAGTCGATTTTGTTGTTTTTTACAGGATAAGCCTGTAGATAAAATTCCAGACCAGTTACTTCGAATTCTCCCACATTTGCCCAGATTCTATTGGCGCGATAAGGTGGCATAGGTACTGAATACTGTCCGAGAAGGTCATAAGTGTTCTTTTTGAAATAATCAACAGAACCTGAAATCATATCATCAAAGAGTCCAAAATCCAAACCAATGTTCAATTCTGCGTTTTCTTCCCATTTCAGGTCAGGATTGGCAGCATGGGCAAACTGGAAAAGAATGGCTTCCTCACCGGTTTCGAAATTGAAGGAGTTACCTGCTGATTGATAATATTCTACATCATTGTAGGTACCAATTTCCTGATTTCCGGTAATTCCGTAACCGACACGCAGACGTAGGTTATTGATAACATCAATATTCTGCATAAAATCTTCTCCTGTAATGTTCCACATAGCCGAAGCTGACGGGAACCAGCCCCATTCATTGTTAATACCAAATTTTGAAGAACCATCACGACGTATGGTAGCAGTGAGGAAGTATTTTGAATTATAGCTGTAAATACCTCTTGCGAAGAAAGAAATCAACCTGCTGGAAGATTTATAGGAAGTAATATCACCCGGCACAACGCTTTGGAACAATGAAAGGTCATGCATCATGGTATAATTTACAAAAGGCTGACGTCCCTGGGCACGAAATCCAGTATAAAAATCTTCCTGAAATGAATAACCAGCTACACTTTGCAGACTGCTTTTGCCAAAATCCTTGTTGTAACGCAAGGTGGCTTCCAATACTTTTGAATCATAATTATTATAGTTTCTGCGGCCATAGCCCTGATGGGTTCCGAGATACATGGTTGTAGGTTCAAAATAAAATCCTTCGTCATCATTCCTGGTGTATGCGAGATTCACGCCAGCCTCGAATCCTTCGAATATCTCCATGTCGGCTTTAAGGTAACCGAAAAAGCGTTTGGCATCGCGTTCATTATGGATCTGGTCAACCAGGTTAACCGGATTATAATATTGAAATACACGTTCAATCTCATAATATTCTCCGTTTTCATTCTTCAGAGGATCGGTTGGGTTGCGCTGGAAAGCCTGGTATAAAACTTCGTTTGAACCCCATCCTCCATAGCTGATATAGTTGTTGTTTTCAATGGTTCCAGACAGGCCTGATGAAATGGTCAGCTTGTCATCCAATGCTTTCTGGTCGAGGTTGATACGGCCAATAGTTCTGGTTTTGTCAGTTCCGATTACCACACCGGTAAATTTTTGGTGAGATACAGATGCTCTGTAGCTGGACGAACCATCACCTCCTGCAAAAGCAAGATTATAATTCTGTGAAGTACCCGTGCGGTAAATCTCGTCCTGCCAATCAGTATTAGCACCTCCGTCAATGAATGAAGCTCCTAATGTTGATGGATATTTGTTTACGAAATTTCTGTAATCATCGCCATTTACAAGATCCAGCCGGTTAGCCACGGTCTCGATGGAGATGAATGTATTAAAATCAATTTGTGATCCTTTTCGGTCAAGACCTCTTTTGGTGGTTATAATTACAACGCCGTTTGCACCTCTGGAGCCGTATATAGCAGCAGCAGAAGCATCTTTCAACACGTTGAAGGTTTCGATATCTTCGGGTGCAATGGTTGTTGGGTCTGCTCCGGGCACACCATCAATTACATACAATGGGCTGGTGCTTGTGGACAAACTGGATGCTCCCCTGATTTTCATGTCAAATCCTGAGTTGGGGTCACCTCCTTTTTTAGTAATCAATACACCTGCTACTTTACCTTGCAAGCCCTGAACAGGGTCAGTCAAAACGCCCGCATTCATATCTTCTGAGGTTATGGAGGCAACTGCGCCTGTCCTGTCGGTTTTTTTCTGCACACCGTAACCAATTACAATAAATTCTTCCAGATTCGTAATCTCTGATTTTAAATCTATTGTAATGGATGTATTGGGTTGAACCAATACTTCTTGTGTGGCATATCCGATAAATGAAATTACCAGGGTGGTGTTGGCGTACACGGTAAGTACAAATTTACCATCAATGTCGGTAGTGGTACCTGCAAGGGTACCTTTTACCACAACCGAAGCTCCGGGAATTGTTGAGACATCAGCGGCGTCACGCACTGTTCCGGTTACATTACCCCGCTGTGCATATACTGATGGTAAACCAGCAATGAACAGCAGAAGCAGTAGAATCAATGTTTTTGTAATTCTTTTGGACATAGTTTAATTAATTAATTGATTTAAGATACTTTGCAATATTTGATTTTGTAATTTTAATTGTTGCAAAAGTAATAATTATTCATTTCCAATTACTTCTCACACAAGCTCTAATAACAATAATTAGAAAAATCAGTTCAATGCATTTAAATTTTCCTCTTTTAAAGATAATTCTTTAATAGTTTTGCTTGAGACAGTTGAATAATTTGGCTGGTACTGAAAATGTTTATAAGCCAGATAGATATTTAAGTATTTTAATTGCTACTGACCGACGAAATTCAAAAAGGGCAAAAAAATGGGGAGGGGATTCCTCTCCGCCGCCTACCCCCTCCACCATCAAAACCCTTGAAACCTTTGTCATTTAGAACCGCCAGCCGGTGGTGAAAAATCTCATATTTTTTGTTGGTCAGTAGTGTATTTTAAATAGTACAGTTCTTCAGATACACGATCTTTATGAAAAAAATTTTACTAAAAAAAACTCATAAATAAGTTGTAAAAGTGGCTATTTGGTTTGACTGAAAAAAAGAACAAATTTTTTAATTGTTTAATTGATTTGGTGTTAACTGTCAGGAGCTGCCCGAAATAATCGAATGAGAATTTCGTTCGATCATTTGTATTATTTTCGCAGTCCCGAAAATTTAAATCGTAAGCATGTTTACTTTGTTGAAAAAGGAAGTCAGAGGTTTCTTAAGTTCATTGATTGGTTACATTGTGATTGCAGTTTTTTTACTGGTCAATGGTTTGTTTCTGTGGGTTTTTGCTTCTGACTTCAATATTCTCGATTTTGGTTTTGCATCTTTGGAAGGTCTTTTTATGCTGGCTCCATTTGTTTTTTTGTTTTTAATACCAGCCATCACCATGCGTTCATTTGCTGAAGAGCAACGGAGTGGTACGTTGGAATTTTTACTCACCAAACCTCTTACAGATCTGCAGATTATTATGGCAAAGTTTTTTGCCGGAGTGTTGCTGGTTGTGTTTTCTGTTCTCCCGACACTCATTTATTTTTTTTCCATTTACCAGCTTGGCTTTCCAGTAGGAAATATTGATACAGGTGGGATGTGGGGTTCCTACATTGGCTTGTTGTTTCTTGGTTCTGCATTTGTTTCGATCGGTATATTTGCATCTTCTGTTTCGGGCAATACGATCGTGTCTTTTATTCTTGCAGTTTTTATGAGTTTATTTTTTTATGTCGGGTTTGATTTTATTCATTCACTCGAATTGTTTGGTCAGATTGATTTGTTTATAAAATCATTAGGCATTAATATGCATTATCTTTCGATGAGCCGTGGGGTTATTGATACAAGAGATA
>RZYY01000218.1 GCA_009930115.1 Sphingobacteriia bacterium
CACGAGTTTTCAAAACCGGAAAAAACAGACTAATGAGACAGCTTCTATTTTCCTGTTCATCAAAAAGCGTCGAACCTTGATTTAAGGTTTTATTTTTGAAATATCTCCTTCCTATGGAAAAGTGATGGTAGCAGGTGCAGTCATTTTTACAAAATAAGCCCTGCCAGGTTGTAACATTTCAATGGTATTGATGCTGTACTGAGGCCAAAAGATTGATGTTCCGGCAGCTTCCTTGACAATAATTACCTCTTCTGAAATATCACCAAACAGGGAAGCAACTCCGACAGGTTGATCACTGATTACAGGAATAAGGTTCCATCCTTCGTTCAATGCCAGTATCTTGTTGGTTTCAGGCTGGCCTGCAATGGTCAGTGTGATATCTTCAGTGACTTTGATCTGATAGGCTGATTGACTTTCCCAGTCACCTAAAGTGTTGGTTCCGGCAGCAGGAAAGTAAAATCCGGTCAAATTCTGAACGACAACAAGTTCAGGAATGATTTCATTGAACAACACTTCAAGATTGGTACTATCGGGTAAAAGATAACTTGATAAGCTGCTCCAGCCTTCTGTAAGATTAATTTGCTGCAGTATCGGACATGGACCGCAGAGTCCAAAACAGACGGTTTCGAGTACGGTGGGAACTTCAGGGACAGTAAGGAACCTTTTCATGCCTCCAAATCCGTCGTCCACTCCGCAGTCTTCTGGTACATTTTCAACACCAGATTCATAGGAATTGCCATTGATATAACGATAGGTCTGATAACTTCCGGCAGGTAAAACCACCTCGGTGGTGTAAATTTCTTCACCTATGTTGGTCATTGGGGTGGCTTCGGGGTCCCAGTTCTGGAAATCCCCTACCAGATGGACGCCAAAAGGAGATACTTCCTGTAATGACATATCCACAGTAAAAGTAACTGATAACAGTGCCGGACATGCACCACACTCCCCAAAGCAAACCAGATCGAGCACTATACCGGTTTCCGGAACAGTGAGATAACGGTTTCCGTTTTGGCTGCATTCTTCCGGAACGGTTTCAAGAAAAACAAAATCATTGCCGTTGATATATTTGAATTCATAATATTCGCCTGAAATAAGCATGGTAGTGAATGTGTAAATATCATCACCTGCAGGTTGCATTTGAGTGGAATCACTTATCCATCCCTGGAAGCTACCGGCGATATAAACCCCTTCGGGTGAGATAACTTCATTTGACATATCCACGCTGAAAGTTACTTCCACTTCAACAGGGATTACACAGGGATCGCATGAACCAAAACAAACCAGATCTAATATAGTATTTTCTTGTGGTACCGTTAGAAAGCGGTTGAATCCTCCATAGGTATTTTCAACGCCACATTCCTCAGGTACGTTTTCGGCAAAATCAAAAGAGACCCCATTGATGTATTTAAACTCTATATACTGGTTGGCAGCAAAAACAATTGTTGTTTCCCATATGCCATTACCTGTGTCTGTCATAGGATTTGCAGAAGCATTCCAGCCCTGAAAAGAACCTGCAAGGTGAACCCCATTTTCCGAAACCACTTCGTTGGTCATATCAACCCTGAAGGTTACCATCACCGGGTTGCAGGGGTCACATTCACCAAAACATACAGGTCCAATAGTTGTGTTATAGTCGGGAACATTCAGAGGTCTCCAGATGCCTCCTGTAAACGGAGTCCCCACACTGCATTCAGAAGGCACGGATTCGTATGTCCCGGGGATTGACAGTCCATTGGCAAACTTGTAATTGATCGAGTCATTTTCGGTAAATGTCAGTGTAACGGAAAAAATTCCACCACCCACATCAACCATCGGATTTAAAAGTGGATCACTTCCTTTGAGCGAAAGAAGAACTCCATCAGTTGAAACAGATTGTTCTGACATGTCAACCAAAAAAGTAACTGCGACCTCTGTCGGGCCGGGACAAGGCCCGCATGAATTATAGCACACCGGATCAAATATCGTGTTAATATCCGGAACAGTAAAAAACCGGTTGGAATTGTTGGAGCATTCGGGCGGTAATATTTCTGCCTGATCCCAGGTAACCCCGTTGACAAATTTATATTCCTGATAGGTTCCTGAGGGGAAAATTGCAGTGTAGGACCAAATGCCATTTCCCATATCAGTCATGAGGGTTGCACCCGGATCCCAGCCCTGAAATCCTCCGGCGATATGCACTCCTTCGGGTGCTATAATCTCCTGCGACATATCCACCTGAAAGATAATCTCAACATTAACCGGAGGAGGACCGCAGGGATAACAACTGCTGAAACAAACAGCGTCAAGTGTAGTCGATACGGACGGAACGGTAAGATAACGATTCCAGCCACTGGAACATTCCGGAGGGACGGTTTCTCCTCCGGTCCAGGTGTTCCCATTCACAAATTTGTATTCATGATAACTGCCGATTCCTAATTGGATGGTAACTGCATAAACATTATCTCCGATAAACGTCATTTCGGTAAGTGTCGGATTCCATCCCTGAAAATCAGCAGCAAGATGGACCCCGTCGGGTGAGACACTTACATTTGACATATCCACCTGAAAAGTTACATCTACAAGCGGTGGATTACATACAGTGCATAAACCGAAACAAACTGACGGAAGCGTCACCGGTGCAGCCGGAATGGTCAGGAAACGGTTGCCATTTTGTGAACAACCGTTGGGGATTTGTTCCCATTCAGTACCGTTGATAAATTTATACTCAATATTTTCTCCTTCCTGCAGCTCAATCGTTAAAGTGTAAATTCCCCCTCCCGTTATGGAATCCATCGGATGTGCAGTTGGATTCCATCCCTGAAATGAACCTGCCAGAAAGACACCAAGCGGCGAGACGGTTTGTTCTGACATATCTACATTAAAAGTTACTGATACTGCTTTCGAGGTAATTGAAAAGCTGAGTATAACAAGTACGAGCAATAAATTCCTGAGTGTTCTCATGATTAGAATTTTTTATGAATTGTAAATTATTGAATGATTAATTTTTTTATCATCGATTGGGTTTCGTTTTCCAGTCTGATAAAATAAAGACCTGCTTTCAAACCCGTGATGTCAAGTGTGTTTTCCTGTAAGTGTTGGCTGAGAAGGAGTTTTCCGTCAGGAGAAAAAATTGTAACCATAAATGGTTTTCCCGTTAATGTAAATGATAATTCTGTGCTTGCCGGATTAGGGTAGAATAATTGATATTCAGCAAGAAGTGGGGTATTTATTCCGATTGGCGGGCAAACTTCGCAGGAGCCATAACATACGCTTATCAACACAGTATCTGTTTCGGGAACAGTAAGGTAACGATTATTATTGTTGGCACATTCCGGAGGAACAGTTTCGTCCATTCCCCAGACATTCCCATTAATAAATTTGTATTCAATGTATGTTCCTGATAAAAGTAATGCATTGTGGGAAAAAAGACTGCTGCCAAGGCTGTTCATTGCTGTAGCTCCGGGGTTCCATCCCTGGAAACTACCGGCAATATGCACTCCTTCGGGAGACACTGTTTCGTATGTCATATCCACCATAAAAGTCACCTGAACTTCAATCGGAGGAGGTCCGCAGGGTTCACAGCTGCCAAAGCAAACTTCTTCCAGAATCAGGTTTTGCTGGGGGACTTCCAGGTAGCGGTTTCCGTTCTGGGCACATTCCGGAGGAACCAGTTCGGCACCGTCGAAGGTATTGCCGTTGATGAATTTATACTCATGCAGACTGCCTTCTTCCAGCTCAAGTGTAATTTCGTAAA
>RZYY01000002.1 GCA_009930115.1 Sphingobacteriia bacterium
GTTATGTTTTGTGGTTGCAAATGCAAACATACAACATACGGGGCAGTTATATAATTTATACTGCCCCTATTTTCTTGGTTTTTAGTCGGACAGTAGTGATAATCAATATGTAAATAAATAGATCCTTGTTCTGACAACAATTCTCTCAATAATATTAGTCTTTCTCTTATAAATTCAATAAATTCTTTCCCTTTAATAATGTCTGTATATGCTATGTTCCCATTTTTGGAGGTACTTACTGTTGAGACACGATCATTCGAAATTGTGAAGTTTCCTCCTGTTGCAAATGGAGGATCTATATAAACTAAATCAATCTTACTTTTCAAATATTTTTCTTTAAGTAAGTAATTCAATCCTTTAATATTCTCTGATTTTATCAGTAAGTTTTTCATAATGTTTATAATTGATAAAGAAATTCCCGCAAGACTAATGCGCTCATAACATTGTATTCTTTGTACGGGTTAGTTATAAATTTATGCATTTTTGAATTACTCTTCAAATATAAGACACCATCAAGTATAGCTATTCTAATTGCATTAGTATCTTTGGCTTCAAGGGTTGCTATTGCATCTTCAAAGTCAGAATTTTGAGAACCACCAAAGTCAGATAAAAACTTCGCCTCTCCAATTACATATTTACCATTAAATCTTCCTACAAAGTCAAGACCTTTGTCTCTGTAATAGTTTAAATTATCTTTGGCGAATTTCTTCTTTTCATCATCACTTGCCTTTAATATTGCATCATCACTTGTTTTAAGAAATTCATCCAATCCGACAGGCTGAACACCTAATGATTTTTTGTCCAGCCAATTACTAAACATCGGCCCAATTTGTCTATTGGTTTCTTTAGGTTCACTACATTTTTCTTGTATTTTATTCAGACCCATTTCGTAAAGTCTTCCGCAAAGTCTATTAACAGTCCGTGGATTTCTGTTTATTGAAGTTTTATCTTTTTTTAAAAAAGCTACATAGCTGTCTTTTATTGGAAATAAATCCAAATTAAAAAGGTTTTTCAGAAATTCCATGTTATTTTTTTCATTAAATGCTTTTTCAACTTTCCTCCAGATTTCTTCATTAATTGTCCTTATACCATCTGGAATTGTCGGATAAACATGAAATAAATCATCAAGATATGATCTTTGATTTGCGTATTCTATACTAAAATTAGTCCATTTATTCATTTTTTAATTTTTTACAAAGATAAATAATTTTTCATGGTTTAGTCAAATTTAGCTTTGATATCAGAGTTTAATTCTTTTATGACAGCGCTTTACCTTGATTTAACCTGTTGCCGGTCGTTGCAGAGTTCTCATTGTGATTAATTTTATTATTCAATGAATTTATTTTTTGGTTACAAAGATATTGACTTTCAACAAATTTTCAAATCGAAACAAGTTTTTTTTGAAAAATTTTGTCGGTCAGGAAGATTGAAATGTCCGGAAGTGTTTGTCGGTAGTCGTGCATGATGAGTATCAAGTGTAGGCAGTCTATGGGATTTAATTATCCTTTAAGTCGAATAATTTCTTTTTTGATTTCATCAATTACTTCTTTGTTTTTAATTTCTTTTTTATCTCCTATTTTTTCAGAAAACAGATAAAAAACTTTGCCCCCAAAAACTTCAGTAAATTTTTTGTGAGTTTCAGCCTGTAAACCATATTCCTTAAAGATTTCGGGCAACTGAATCCCACTATTAATTGGCTTTATTTGAAGTCCAATGTATTTTTCTCCAACTTGTATATAAAAGTCAACGTTGAATAATCTATCCCATTCGTCTGGTGCAGGTTGAACAGCGATTTTTAATATTTTTTGTAATTGTCCATAAACGGTTTGTATTTCAGTCATATAGCCATCGAATGTACGATCAATAACAAGTTGTATCATATAATCAATACAATCTTGTTCTGTTACTTCTGCTACTTCTGATTGAATAACTTCTGTTATTTTAACATACAATTTTTTCCCTAATTCTTCTATGTGTTCTTTGGGTTTAACATTCTTAAAGTAATACGCACGCCATTCTTCCAGTTTTTTCGGAGAACATTTTCTGATTGATTCAGAAGTTGGTCCAACATTTCTTTTAAAGTTTAGCTGGTAGCGATTCATCGCACTGTTTAAAATCCATTCTTTAGCCATAATATTAAATTTTGAATATTGTTTATAGGTATCTATGATTTTCACTGAATTTTCAATAAAGTTAAAACTCTATTCTTCTGAGGTTCAAAATTTATCAATATTTGTTGTCTGCCAATAAAAAGATAAAATCCAATTGAATTTGCAACTGAACTCATTAAAAGATGATCATTAGTGGTAGATTTTTTTTAATAAAATTCCTATTAGTCTTTGATTACAACTTGTGGGGAATCCAGTTTGACGAAACAGTTTTGTTTCTTTCTGAATAATTGTTAATGAGTTTTTGATGCCTGTATGAATAATCATGGTCAAAAGATGATAAATGTTTGTTTGATTAAATGCTGTTTTTTTGAAAAAGTAAAAATTTTTTCTTGTATTTATAATCAATACTTTTATCTGCTTGCACCAGTCCATTTTTAATCAAATGAGCATTTATAAATGTTTTATTTTCAAGATAAATGTAGCAAAGTAGGTTGTTATCGCTGTCATGTTTCACATTATCATATTTTAGAAATACTCGTTTACCTTTTGTTTTTTCTGTCAGGAATGATATTGCTTTACCGTTAATTGCAGGAGCTTCCTTTACACCAAGAAGTTTAATGATTAGGCCGTTACTTAAACGAATCTTTTCGGGACTGATAATTTCTTTAACTGTAAACAATTCTTCGCGTTTGCTTGAGCTTTCTATGTCAATCTTGGAGCCGAACTGAAGTTTCTTTACATCAATTTTTTTGTCCAGAGTGTGCGGATCTTTGAAGATGTAAGGTAGTTTATTGATTTCATTTTCAAAATTCGTTTTTAATTGATCCTGAGTTGTGAATTCATAGGTTGTTCCATTCAAATCGTTTTGATGAATTTCTAATTTCTCTTTAATAAGAGGGATAAAGTCAGGATTGATTTCATAACTAACAGAATTCCTATCTAGTTTTTTTGCTACCAATGCCGTTGTACCACTGCCTAAAAATGGATCAAGAATAGTTTCGCCAACAAACGAAAACATTTTTATAAGTCTTTTTGGTAATTCTTCCGGAAACATTGCAATATGTCCATTTTGTCTTGCCCCAGCAAAATTCCAATGTCCCGCAAAGTTTGTGTTCCATTCCTCAGCAGACATTTTAGACAATTCCTTCTGCTCTTTCGATGGTTTTGGTGCGTCCCCAAGCTTTTTAAAAACTAAAATAAACTCATAGTCAAGTTTCAGTATACCGTTTCTGGGATAAGGATATGAACCCATTTGAACACCACCGCCTGTTGTGTTTGAAGTCGTTACTTTTTGCCATATAATTGCACCCATGTAGTCAAATCCTGCGTTCTCGCAAAATTTGATTATTTCTTCACGAATCGGAATGACTTTATAACGACCATAATAAACAGCTCTGGCAAATTGGTCGCCAATGTTTACGCATAACCTGCAACCATTGTGAAGAGTACGATAGCATTCTTTCCAAACTAAATTCAGGTTGTTGATGTAATTTTCATAACTGTGATGAAAGCCAATTTGATTATTTGTTCCATAGTCTTTCAATTGCCAGTATGGTGGAGAAGTAATTGCCAAATGTACTGAATTGTCAGGTAATTCATTCATTTTCCTGCTGTCTCCGATTATTATTCTATGATGAGTTTCCATTCAGATTTCAATTCATGCAAAGATACTCAAATTAGCAAACATTTTCTTAGATTTTTATTAGAGGATGTTTCCCCATTAAACCCAACTCATTTCTTGACCCTGCAAAAGTGCTCGCTGATTTGAAGTGTTGCAAACTTGTCATTTGTATATTCTCATTGTGATTAATTTTATTATTCAATGAATATTATGTTTTGGTTTCAAAGATATTGACATTCAACAAATTTTCAAATCGAAACAAGTTTTTTTTGAAAATTTTATCTGTTTCAAGGGCGGAACTTTCTGTAAAAGCTTTTTCGATGTCCGTGAAGTATGATTATCAACTCTAACTGTTTGTTCTTTAAGCAAAAAGGGAGATAAAAACAATACAGGATTAAAAAGCAATCTGTTGGTCTTCGACGGTTTCTTTTTTCCGATCTGCCGGCATCAGGCCATCTGAATCTGATAAAGATTTGTGAAATGATTATACTTCCTGAAAGGAGCATCATTTTGCGCTGATCAGAAATGGCTGAAAGGTGCATCAATGGTCTTTGTTCCGGTCAGATTTTCCGGTTGATTCGTCCAAATTTGTCAAAAGCCGTTGTAGTATTTTACAATACATGGTTGTCATCCCAACTGATTTGCAGTTGTAAAAGCTCCCTGATTTGATGAATGCATAAGGACTTTTTTAAGGAAAAGCACCTGTTTTTTTTGTTACTGATTTGTATCAAAAGCACTTTTAATATATATTAAAATAAAAAATGATATATATTAAAAGATAATTTGATGAAACGAATTTTGATGATTTTCATGTACTTTTTTAGCGGCAAGCAAATGATTTTCAGGCAACTTGTTTCTAAATTCGGAAATTCTCCTTGCATTCAATTCTCATTCCGGCAGAATGCTTCTGATGAATGAATGTTTAAATTGACTTTTTTCCCGGTAAAAGTTTATTCATTATTCGGAAAGGTTTCAGAACCAAAACAAAACAGGCGATGGTGTCAGTTTGCTATTACTGGCTGACTATGGCTGCGTGAAACGGATAAACTGAAGCAGAGCCCGGATCAGCCATGGCATTTATCCATTTCCACAGTAAAGATATTATTTTATCTGTTTGTCAGGGGTTTTGGCAAATGCTGATTTTCCCGGGAAACACTTATTTTTTCCGGATCGTTTTCAGGCTGAGAATGTGAATGCTTACACTTACAGCAATGACAATCAGCAGAATTTTCAGCCAGACCTGATCAGCTATCCGGAAGGCAGAATATAAAATGGTAATCCACAAGAGTGCAATTGAGGATAATTTCACATTCAGCGGAATACCATGATGTTCACGATAGTTGCGAATGTATTTACCCAAATAGCGGTTATAAATCAACCAGTTATAAAGCCGGTCGGAACTTTTGGCAAAAAGAAAAGCGGCAAGGAGTAAAAAAGGTGTTGTCGGCAACATGGGTACAGGAATGCCAATCAAACCAAGAATCAGGGCAACTATACCTCCTGCAGTATAAAATATTTTTTTCATTGTCTTTGTTTCTGACACATCGTCATTGATTCTTTTTTCAACCCCGCTTTTCCTTTAAAAGACACATCATTTTGCAAAGTAAAACGAAATATTTGTTGCAGGATTTATTTTACCTTTGACCAATTAAAAACGTTTAACATGAAGAAAATGAATAACAAATTGTCTGTTTTCCTTTTCATAATGATTTTTTCCATGCAGGTAAGTGGCCAAATGCTTTCCTATACAAGACTAACAGCTGGTTTTGAAATCCCTGAATTTGAGGGTGGGCGAAGTGATTTTCACTTTTCGGATATCAACCATGACGGCCATGTGGATATTCTTTCCATCGGCGATCATGGTAATCCTGGTCCGGATCAGTCGGGACTATTGATTTGGTTCAATCAGGGTGATGAGAGTTTTGTGAATTTCATGTCCGGTTATTTTGGCTATGGGGGGATTGTTGCAGGTGATTTGAATAACGATGGTTTCATGGATATAGGAATGGGAATGCATCATAACTATGCAACAACCGGTATTGGCGATCAACTTATTGAGGCAGCGCTTGGAGATGGAACAGGACAAAACTGGACTCCCTGGGATGTTGGACTGGCTACCAACGGTGAGACCTGGGCTATGTTTGGTACTGATTTCGGTGATGTAAACAACGATGGTTATCTTGATCTGGTGAGCATTTCGATGGGCTCCGGCGGCGGAATGCACGTGTACCTGAACCAAACTGATGGAAGCTGGGTACCGTCCTTTGGTTTTATTGGAAATAACTCGGATAACCTGGTACAGTTTTGCGACATCAATAATGATGGATTTATTGATATTGTGGCTGCTCATGCAGCAGGTACAGCCTGGTTTGGCGATGGCACCGGAGAGTTTGTGAATGATGATACAGGATTGCCTGCAGCAGGAAGTCAGTCACCAAGAAACGGAATTTCAGCCGGTGATGTGAATAACGATGGTGGTTGTGGCTTTGCCTTTATTACGCTGGAAGGCGGAATAAAGGTTTTCGAATGGAATGAAGCAGAAAGCGCATGGGTTGATTACTCCGGTAATCTGCCATCGGCAGGCACTGCAAGGCTTAGTCAGCTTTTTGATATGAATGCTGACGGATTTACAGATGTATTGGCTTTCGGGGATCAGGTCATTCAATTGTGGCTTGGTACCGGTGCTGATAACTGGATTGAAGATGCTGTCTTTCAAACTGCGGCAGCTTCGGGTGAGGCTCAGGCCTTTCGCGTTGGAGGAGACCTGGATCACAACGGACATGGTGATATCGTCCTGCTGGCTGAAGAAGGTCCTTGGTACAATTATCAGAACATCATGTATGTATTTGTTGAGGATGATGTGCCCGAAAATCTTTGGATTAGACCTTTGTATCCAAAAGGAAATGAAAAACTTTACCCTGGCTCAGTCCGTAATATCTCCTGGGCATCAGCAGTTCCCAATAATTCTGCTTCACTGGTTAAAATCGAAATCTCTGCTTTCGGCCCTGATGGTCCCTGGTGGCATTTAGCTGACAGCCTTATGAATAATGGTCGTTTTCAGTGGACAGTGCCTGATTATGGATCAGATAATTGTTATCTCCGGCTCACCGTTAATGATGGTGTCGACGAAGCATCATACATTACCGAAATGCCTTTTACCATCATTGGTGAACCAACTTCGGCTCCTTCAGTCCCAAAAATCAGCAGCACTGATGTTTTTCCTAATCCGGGCAACTGTAATATCTTTTTGAATGCTTCGAAGAAAATTTTACTCTTCGAATTGATTAATCCTTCGGGATTGATCGTGTTATCTGTTGAGCATCCAGGGCACAGCATCAATACGAAACAACTTCAAACCGGCGTGTATTTTTATCGTTTCTTTATGGAAGATGGTCGCCGGATTACCGGTAAATGGATAAAAAAAACCAAAGAATAGTAGTGGAGAAGACTTTTTCTTTCACTATTTCTGAAAAATTAATCTGACGTTTAAAATGAATTTTTGTAAAGCTTTTTTACCGCTGTCGTTTTTTATTTTGATCTCTTTGCTTTTATCAGGTCAGAATCCTCGCACCTATCTGCGAAAAACCGTTGGTTTGGATTATCCGGATTTTGAAGAAGGGAGAACTGATTTTGCACTTGATGACATCAATTCTGATGGTTATCTGGATTTGTTGTCCGTTGGCGATCACGGTTCGCCGGGATTTAATTCTTCACAACATGGAATAATAGTGTGGTTTGGCGACGGCCATGGCAATTTTCAGAATTACATGAACGGACAATTCGGATACGGAGGAATTGCAGTCGGGGACGTGAACAACGATGGTTTAAAAGATGTAGGTTATGGTGTTCATCATAATTATTCCACTACATCTTTCGGAGATCAGCTTATTGAGGTTGTACTGGGTGACGGTACCGGAATGAACTGGACCGTCTGGGATGAGGGATTGGCGACAAATGGTGAGGATTGGGGAATGTTCGGGACAGCCTTTGCTGATTTCAACAGCGATGGCTATCTTGACCTGGTCAGTGTTTCATTCGCTTGCTGTGCAGGTTTGCATGTGTATCTGAACCAAACCAATGGTACATGGATGCAGTCATTTGGATTCTTAAACGGAGGTTCCTCAATGCTTGTCAGGTCTTTTGACATCAATAAAGATGGTTACATGGATTTTATCAGCGGGCATCAGTCGGGTACCGCTTATTTTGGTGATGGCACCGGCAGTTTTACCTGTAATGATGACGGCTTGCCGGGAGCAGGCAATACCTCACGTGCTGCTATTGACATTGCTTATCTTAATCCTGAAGCTGTTACCGGAATGTCATTTGTAAATGCTTCCGGAGGGATTTCAGTGTATTCTTGGAATAACCAGGCTTTGCTTTGGGAAGATATTTCCGGCAATCTTCCATCTTCCGGCACTTACCAGATGACTCAACTCTGCGACATGAACAGTGATGGATTTGCCGATGCAATGGCTTTTGGCAATCGTAATTTCAGTCTTTGGCTGGGTGATGGTGATGGCAACTGGATTCAGGATGCTAATTTTATGACTTCAGGTTCACCGGGTATTGGTCAGGCCATCCGTACAGGAGGTGATTTCGACAATAATGGTTATCCCGATCTGGTTATTCTTGCTCAGGAGTTATCGGGTGGCTGGATTCAGTTCGACAAGAATTTTCTTTATGTTTATTTTGAAAGTACAGTTGCTGACAGTCTCTGGATTAAGTCTGTTTTCCCTGTCGGCTCGGAAACACTCATCCCCGGTTCTGTAAGATTTATAGAATGGCGGTCGGCAGTGCAGCCAAATGTTGCTTCTTCGGTTAAAATCGAAATTTCAGCTTTTGGCCCTGATGGCCCGTGGTGGCTTGTTGCTGATAATCTTCCCAATAATGGTAAATATCAGTGGACAGTTCCAAACTATGGCTCGGTAGAATCTTTCCTTAGAATTACGGTTTTAACCGATGATGGATCAGCATCCACTGTTACACCGCAGGCTTTTATTATTGCCGGGGAACCAACAGCTAATCAGGTTGTACAGGCTTACCCAAAGATCATGATGATGCCGAATCCTGGAAAAGATGTAGTTTTTTTGAGGAATAGTCACCTTGCCGAAAACATGATTGTAAGAAATGTGGCAGGAGTTGTTGTTTTCACGGATGTTAATCCTGTTTCCTTGGTTAATACTTCAAGCTGGGCATCGGGTATTTATTACTGGACCATAAAAAGGAAAGATGGTAGCATTTCTACGGGTAAATGGCTGAAGTACTAGTCTGATGAAGGCGTTTCTTTATCTCTTCGGCTGGCCAGTGCAAAGCGGATTTCGCTATAAGAAAAATCATCTCCCAGTATTTCTTTTATCGGTGTTAACCTGATTTCGTCGAACCTGAGGGCAACTTCGAGGATTTTAGTCACTTTTGAAGCGTCCATCAGCCTGGAAATATCCAGGGAGCCGTTTTTGATAAAGGGTAAAAGGTGTTCCTCAATGGTTGAAATGGCAAGTGAGCGCCCGGAAGCAATTTCAGCTATGGATTTTCCTTCCTGTAACATCGAAAATGAGATTTCCCGTGTACTTATTCTTTTTTCTCCGGTGGTTTTTTGTGTGGTTTTTTTTTCGGTTGAATGCTGCCCGGGAAGATTTTTTTTGTTTTGGCCATAAATTTCACCGTCGTATGCTTTGACAGGTTTAGGTTCGGTGTCGTCTATTGCTGCTTTGACGATTGTTTCAGCTTTATGGATGTGATAGAGCTGCCTGTAAAAACTCATTTTAAGTTCGTATAGCTCGCCTGCATATGTTTTCATTTTTTTACCGTCAGCTTTTATCAGGATAATATGATCGTTTACTTTTTCGGCTAAATTTTTCAGAATAGGGTTGAAATAATCTTTGGCAGCAGTTGTGCGGGCGAGTAAATGATCCAGTTCCTGCCTGGTATGTTGTCGGACAATATGATTAACCTGAATTAAAAACCTGTCAGCAATTTCCATTACGGGTGTCAAAGAGTTGAGTAATTCAACAGCCCAGGTTCTGAACTTTTGTTTGTGCGATTTTTTGATGTCCTTGTCGTAACTTTGCAGATGATACCTGATTTGCTGGTACAATTCCAAAAGGTCGAATGCTTTCAAAACCTGATCAATAGTGTAGGAGAGTATGTCATTTTGAAGCTGGTTGGTTAATGATGAAACCTCTGGTCGGTTTTCTGAAAAGCTCAGCACAACGGAATCAGTGCGCAAATGATTAAAAGTGAGTGGGGTTGACAGTACCAGCCCTTTCAGGGAACGCAATCTGGAAAGAGCCACATAAATCTGCCCCGGAGCAAAAGCTCCCGACAAATCGAGTATTGCGCGGTCGAACGTCAGTCCCTGACTTTTATGCACGGTTACTGCCCATGCAAGCCTTAATGGAAAGTGAGTAAATGTACCGTTAATTTTTTCTGCAATTTCGCCAGTGTCTTCATTTACCCGATAAGATTTGTTTTCCCAGGTGTATTTTTCAACCCAGACTTCAGATGACCCGTCGTCGAAGCCAATTTGAATGTCTTCTTCGTCAAGGTTGTTAACTGTGCCTATTTTCCCGTTGAAATAGAGTTGCTCTCCGGAATAGTCATTTTTGATAAACATAACACGGGCACCTTTTTTTAATTTCAGGTTAAATTCAACAGGATAAAGATGTTCAGGAAAATCGCCTTCAATTTCAGCATTGTAGCTAAACTCTTTTTCTTTAAGTTTTGCAAGTTCAGTGGCATTTTTTTCATCCACAATCCGGTTGTGGGTCGTAATAAAAATAAATTCCCTGCTTTTTTTGGCATTTTCAAATTTTTCGCAGGATACATTCAGAAGATCAAGATCTTGCCTGGTGGGTTTGTTGTACCTGAAATGCTCCAGTACATCAATAAAATCCTGGTCGGTTTGCCGGTAAACTTTTGTCAGTTCGATATAAACCGGCATGTTTTCTTTAAGGGCTTTGGCTTCGAAAAAATAGGGAGACTGGTAATAATCTGACAAAACTCTCCATTCATATTCTTTTACAACTGGTGGTAACTGAAGCAAATCGCCAATCAAAAGCAGTTGTAAACCGCCAAATGGTTCATTCCTGCGCCGTGCATGTTGCAGCCTGGCGTCAATGGCATCGAGGAGATCAGCGCGCAACATACTCACTTCATCAATAATGAGCAGCTCAAGTTCCCGGACAAGCATGAGTTTATTTTTTCCAAGACGGCTTTCTCTGATCAGACTTTTTGGTGTGGTGATTTTGGAATAAATGGAATCGACAGATTTTGGAAAATTGGTGGGTACAAAACTTCCAAAAGGGAGTTGCAGCAGCGAATGAAGGGTTACACCCCCTGCATTGATAGCTGCTACACCGGTTGGTGCTGCAATGACAGCTTTTTTGTGGGTAGAAGCAGAGATTTCTTTAAGAAAAGTCGTCTTACCGGTTCCAGCTTTACCTGTAATGTAAACATGCCGGTTAGTGCAGTTGATGAACCGGGAAGCAATCTGCAGTTTGTTATCTGCCTGGTCGGACATGATCCATAATTGGCTTATAATGATTATTTTTCAAGTTTACTCTCCACCCATTTCCGGGCATTCACAAAAGCTTCGAGCCATGGTGTGAATTGGTCTGATTTTCTGTTTTCCGGATAAAAGGCCCATTGCCAGGGATAAATTGCCCGTTCGAGGTGAGGCATCATGGCCAGATGACGGCCATCTGCTGACACTATACCTGCAGCTGCATCAGGCGAACCATTGGGGTTTCCGGGATACTCATCATGTGAATATTTTACAGGAATCAGATATCCGGAATTGCCGGCCGGGAAATAAAACTTTCCTTCCCCGTGTGCCACCCAGATACCCAGCCGGGTACCGGCCAGCGTTTTTAGCATAACTGAATTGTTTTCAACAATATCTACGTTTAGAAATGCCGATTCAAATTTGCCGGAACTGTTGTGCATCATCCTGGGATGTTTCTCAAACTCAGGATAAATAAGCCCAAGTTCTGTCATAACCTGGCAACCATTGCAAATGCCAAGGCTTAATGTGTCGGTGCGTTGGTAAAAAGTTGTGATGGCTTTACGGGCTTTTTCATTGTATAATAAAGCACCTGCCCAGCCTTTACCCGATCCCAGCACATCGGAGTTGGAAAATCCTCCTACAAAAACAATGAAATTGATTTCTTTGAGTGTTTCCCGCCCACTAATCAGATCGGTGGTATGCACGTCTTTTACATCGAATCCTGCCAGATACAGTGACCAGGCCATTTCACGGTCACCGTTTACTCCTTTTTCACGGATGATGGCTGCTTTGATGCCGGAAGGATGCCGGCGTAAAGGATTAATACTATACTGGCCGAAACTGCCGGTGAAGCTTTTATGAAACCTGAAGGCAAGCGGCTGTTCTTTGTAATTGGCAAAACGTTTTAGTGCCAGTTCAGGAACTGTTTGATGACGCTCGAACAGATAGGAGGTTTTAAACCAAAGCTCCCTCAGGCTGTCAATATCAAATTCAAATTGTTTGTTATAGTGGTTTAAACTAATTGTTCTTTTATCCGAATACCTGCCAATCAGATAAGCTTCAACGCCTGCACTTTTCAACTGCTGATTAATCTCTCCGCTGTTTTTTACCTGAATGATAACGCCGGGTTTTTCACTGAACAGCATTCTTACAGGATCATTTTCATTCAACACATCAGCAGCCAGATCCAATCCTCCCTGAAGTGAAGGGAAATTCATTTCGAGCAGGGTTGTAATAAGTCCGCCTGAAGAAACATCATGACCGGCAAGGATCAGTTCTTTATTAACCAATTGCTGAATGGCTGTAAAAACCAGTTTAAAATAATCAGGATCAGGAACATCAGGGGTTTTGGTGCCAACCTGACCAAGTACCTGGGCAAAGCTGCTTCCTCCAAGTTCAAATGCTGATCGGGTAAAAGGAATGTAGATAATTTCGGATTGCGGGTCATTTTTCAGAACGGGTCTGATTGTTTTTCTGATGCCGGTAACTTCGGCTACTGCGGAAATAATTACAGTTCCGGGAGCAAAGACTTTTTCGTTGTCCGGATATTTTTGTGTCATCGAGAGTGAATCTTTTCCGGTGGGAATGTTTATGCCAAGGGCGATCGCAAATTCTGAAGCAGCTTTCACAGCAGCGTACAATCTGGCGTTTTCACCTTCGTTGCGTGCAGGCCACATCCAGTTAGCAGAAAGGGATATCCCCCTGATGCCATCCTGTAGTGGTGCCCATACCAGATTGGTAAGCGATTCGGCAATGGCAAGTATTGCTCCTTTAGCCGGATCAATCAAACCTGCTGCCGGAGCATGACCGATTGAAGTGGCAATACCTTTTTCTCCATGATAATCAAGTGCTGTCACACCCAGATTGGCAAGAGGAAGCTGAATTTCGCCAACGCATTGCTGTTGGGCTATTTTACCTGTTACCGAGCGGTCAACTTTGTTGGTAAGCCAGTCTTTGCAGGCAACACTCTCAAGCTGAAGCACAGCTTCGAGGTAGGTATGAATTTGATTTATACTGTAAGTTAATTCAGAAAAATTAGTTTTCAGGGTATTATCGTAAAGAACAGTTTTTGGGGGTTTACCAAAAAAATCGGTAAGAGCAAGGTCTAAGGGATGAATTGGTGATTCTTTTTTTCTAAAGGTAAAGCGATGGTCGCCTGTGGTTTCCCCGACTACATAAAATGGTGCCCGTTCGCGCTCCGAAACTCTTTTCATCAGATCTGTGTCGCTTGACTTAAGTATCAGGCCCATGCGTTCCTGCGATTCGTTCCCGATAATTTCTTTGTCCGAAAGTGTAGGATCACCCACAGGAAGTTTATCCATTTCTATTACAGCACCTGTTTCCTCGACAAGTTCGGAAAGGCTGTTCAGGTGTCCGCCCGCTCCGTGGTCATGAATAGAAACAATCGGATTTTGATCGGTTTCTGCCATTGCTCTTATGGCATTAAACACGCGCTTTTGCATTTCCGGGTTGGATCGTTGCACGGCATTTAGTTCAATGCTGTTGGAAAACTGTCCGGTAGCCACTGATGACACGGCACCACCTCCCATTCCTATTCTGTAGTTATCTCCTCCCATCACAATAACCTGGTCACCAGGCTGCGGTTGTCCTTTTCGTGCATCGGATTTTTTCCCAAAACCTACGCCGCCTGCTAACATGATGACCTTGTCGTAACCCCATTTAGTGTTTTGCTCCGTATGCTCAAAAGTGAGAAGGCTTCCGCAAATGAGCGGCTGACCGAATTTATTCCCAAAATCGCTGGCACCATTGGAGGCTTTAATTAAAATGTCGAGTGGGGTTTGATATAACCATTTGCGTTCTTTTATCTTTTCTTCATGCAGCCGCCCAGCTTCAAGACGCGGGTAAGAAGTCATGTAAACAGCAGTTCCTGCCAAAGGTAAACTCCCTTTTCCACCCGCCATCCTGTCACGGATTTCACCACCCGAGCCGGTTGCTGCTCCATTGAAAGGTTCAACGGTAGTCGGAAAATTATGTGTTTCAGCCTTTAATGAAATAACTGCTTCGATTTTTTTTATACTGAAAAAATCAGGTTTATCCTGCATAAGCGGAGCAAACTGCCATATTTCGGGGCCTTCTACAAAGGCGACATTATCCTTGTAAGCTGATACGATCCTGTTATGATTTACCTCTGAGGTTTTTTTTATGAGTGAAAAAAGAGATTCGGGCATTTCTGCCCCGTCTATTACAAATGTTCCGTTAAAAATTTTATGACGGCAATGCTCTGAATTTACCTGTGCAAAACCGTAAACTTCCCCGTCGGTGAGTTTGCGCCCGATTCTCAGACTTAATTCTTCGAGATAACTGACTTCTTCATTGCTGAGCGCAAGTCCTTCATTCTGGTTATAAGCGGCTATATCATCGATGAAAAGTATGGGGTCGGGTTCTTTTTCGATCGTAAAAACATATTGATCCAGCCCATGGTAAAGTGATGACAACATCGGATCATAAACCACTTCACTGCCGGGTATCCCGATAAACTGCTCTATACGCTGAATACCTTCAATTCCCATATTCTGGCTAATTTCAACAGCATTGGTACTCCAGGGTGTTACCATTTCTCTGCGCGGGCCAATAAACCAGCCTGCAAGTTCAGTTTCATTTATTTTTATTGCTCCGCCAAAAAGCCAGCTTAACCTGGAATTGTAAATATCACGGAGCTGATCTTTTGTTGAGAAAGCAAAAACAACGGAATCATTGCGAAAGAAGTGGATCATTTTTTCAAATCATTAAGAAAAGATTAAAGAGCAAAAATAGGAATAGAAATCGGAATGTAATATTTTTAAACATGTTCTGTTTACTTTACCTGTCTGAACTGAGCAGGAGCAGCAGGTAAATCCTTGTGTGAAAACACGTTCCCAAAAAAATAATGTGCTCGCAATAATTAAAAGTTAAAAGCATTATTTTTACCGCCTGTTTCAGATAAATAACCTCAATAACAATTATATGTCAGGACATAATAAATGGTCAACCATTAAACGCAAAAAGGGCGCACTGGATGCCAAGCGTTCGAAAATTTTTTCAAAAATAATCAAGGAAATTACGATTGCAGTTAAAGAAGGTGGTTCCGATCCCGAAGGCAATCCGCGCCTCAGAATGGCCATTGCCAATGCAAAAGGTGCCAGCATGCCTAAAGATAACATCGAAAGAGCTATTAACAAAGGAAAAGACAAGGATGGAACAACCTTTTCGGAAGTTACCTACGAAGGTTACTTGCCCAATGGTATAGCAGTACTCGTGGAGTGTACAACTGATAACACCCAGCGTACGGTAAGCAATGTAAGGGCAATTTTCAACAAATACGGTGGCAACATGGGAACTACCGGCTCGCTGAGTTTTTTGTTTGAACGAAAAGGAATCTTCATCATTCCCAAAAAGAGCGGAATGAGTATGGACGAATTTGAACTCGAAATGATTGATGCCGGTGCTGAAGATATTGAAATTGAAGAAAATACAATAACCGTTACTACTTCAATGGAAGATTTTGGCAAAATGCAAAAAAAACTTGAAGAGTTGGAAATTGAAGTGGAAAATGCAGAACTACAGCGTATTCCCAATGACACTGTTAACTTGGAACCTGAAGCAGCCCGAAAGATTTTGCGGATTGTTGACCTTTTCGAAGATGATGACGACGTTCAGAAAGTTTTTCACAACCTCGAAATTACCGATGATCTTATGGACGAGGAATAAAATACTTGAAAATATTTGCCCGGTTGTTGGCTGTCTCAAAAGTTTCCGATTTTGGGTTTTTAATATTTGAAAGATAAAGCAGACTTTTCAGACAGCCTTTTTTTTGTACTCAGCGATTCAGCATTCCTTCCTTCATCTACTGTTGACAGAACATTTTACCAATACTCAAATTATCAATCTTTTGCCTATTTTTGCCGCTTCATAAGAAAAGCTGATGAAAATCGAAATTGTAAATAATTCAAAACATCCTTTGCCGGCATACGAAACAGGTGCTTCAGCAGGTATGGATTTAAGGGCAAATATTGATCGGCCGGTTACACTGGGGCCTCTGGAGCGCCAACTGATACCAACGGGTTTATACATAGGTTTGCCCGAAGGATTTGAAGCCCAGATACGCCCACGCAGCGGATTAGCAGCTCAGCATGGTATTTCACTGATCAATACACCGGGTACCATTGATGCTGACTATCGTGGTGAAATAAAAATCATTCTGGTAAATCTTTCAAATGATTCTTATACCATCAACGATGGCGATAGAATTGCCCAGATGATTATTTCCAGAGTGGAACATGCAGAATGGACAGAGGTGAATCAGCTTTTGCAAACTAAGCGCGGTGCAGGTGGTTTTGGACATACAGGTAAAAAATGATGCGGTGTCGAATGCATTTTTGTTATGGTTATCAGAATAAAAGCAGGAAATAAATTGTTTAATAGGGGCATGAAAAAAATCATCGAATGATTCTTGGTCAAAGTTCTTTTTCAGGCAGTCTTTAATTTACTCCAAAAAATGATTAATAAACTGACAATCAGGATTTTTGTATTACTGTTGTTGATTAACACAGGCATTAGCAGCGACCTGCCTGCACAGCGGAAATCAAAAGAACCCAAAGCGCTGACTCAAACAGAGGTAAACAAGCGGAAAGAGCTTTTTTTGAATGCTTCAAAAGCCCGAATACTGGGCAACTGGTCTGAAGCTGAAGAGCTTTACAAAGCAGTACTTGAAATTGACCCCAATCATGATGCATCAATGTACGAGCTTGCCCGCATTTATAACATGGCTGAAAGAAGTGGTGATGCAGTTTCGCTGATGGAAAAAGCGGTTATCATAAATCCTGATAATGAATGGTATTATCTTTTTCTTTCTGAGCTGTACAAACAAACCTTTAACCTTGAAAAACTTATAGAGATACAAAAAAAACTGGTAAGCAGATTCCCTGAGAAAATTGAATTCCGGATGAACCTTGCTTTGTCTTATGTTGTCGGTGGCGATTTTAAAAATGCCATTGCTACTTATGAGGATATCGAGAGTTTGGTTGGCAAAACCGAAGAGATTTCATTATCGAAACATCGTCTTTACCTTAATTCCAACCGCCCAAAACAAGCTCTCGCAGAAATTGAATCACTTGTTGATGCCTATCCCGGCAATGTGCGTTATCTTCAAATTCTCGCCGAGTCTTACCTTGAAGCCGGACAAGAGGATGACGCACTGGAAATCTATGCCCGTATTGCCGAACTTGATCCCGAAAACCCCTTTATTCACATTTCAATGGCTGACCTGTATCGTCGTAAAGAAGATGAAAAAAAGGCCATTGAGGAATTAAAGCTGGGATTTGCCAATCCTTCACTCGACCTTGACACAAAAATTCAGGTATTGTTGTCTTTCTTTTCTCTGGAAGAATTTTATGATACAAAAATTGAATCTGCTCTTGATCTGGCCACAATCATCGCAAAAACACACCCCGACGATACCCGTGCATTGTCAATTTATGGCGAGTTGCTGTATCGTACTAAAGCACTCGAAGAAGCACTTGATGTAATAAATCAGGTGATCGAAAAAGATATAAGCGGTTATGTAACATGGGAACAAAAACTGTTTATCGAAAACGAGATTCGTAACGCTGAAACAGTTCTGGCCACCAGTAACACCATGATAGAACTTTTCCCGATGCAGCCAATGGCGTATCTTTTCAATGGTTTTGCCAATTACCAGTTGCAGAAATTTGATACCGCACACATCGTGCTTGAAACAGGCCTAAAACTGGTGGTTGACAACATCAACCTTGAAGCACAGTTTTACAGTACGCTGGGCGATGTTTACAACAGGATGGAAGATTATGCAAAATCTGATGAGAGTTATGAGCAGGCACTCAGGTTGAAACCTGATGATGCTTTTGTACTGAACAATTACAGTTACTATCTTTCCCTGCGCAGTGAAAAACTGGAACGCGCCAGAGAAATGGCTGCTCTTGCCAATCAGTTAAGCCCTGATAATCCCTCTTTTCAGGATACTTACGGATGGGTGCTGTATCAATTGGGCGAATATGCAGAAGCTGAAAAATGGATTAAAAAAGCATTGGATACTGACCAGGGAAAAAGTTCGGTTATCCTCGAACATTATGGTGATGTGCTTTACAAATTAGGAAGAAAAACTGAGGCGCATAACTATTGGATTGAAGCGGGCAGGAAAAATAAAGAGGGAGAAAATTCAGACCTTCTGGATGAAAAAATTAAAACTGGAATTTTACAAGAATAAGATGATTCCATTTAAAAACCCCTGTCAGTCATTTTACCGGCTATTACTTTACCTGCTGGTGCTGATTCCGGCATTCATGCTTTTACATGGCTGTAAAAGCAACAGAAGAATCATCAAAGCTCCGATCAAAGAGGAAGGAGTGGAATATCTTATCCGGAAACTTCACGATAATGAAATCAAATTCAACACTTTTACCGGGAAATTTACAATTGATTACGCAATTGACCGTAATCGCAACGATTTTAAAGGTCAGGTCAGAATAGTAAAAGACAGCCTGATCTGGATTAGCTTCAACCAGGACTTGGGCATCGAAATTGCACGGTTTATCATTTCGCAGGATTCCGTCAAATTTGTTGACCGTTTCAATAAATTGTATTTTTCAGGCGATTATCAGTTGGTTAATAATTTTCTGAGTGCCAATATTGACTTTGGAATATTGCAGTCTTTATTACTTGGGAATGATTTTGAATATTATGAAGATGCTACTTTCAGAGCGTCAATTGATAACCGAAAATACAAACTTTCGACTACAGGTCGGAATAAACTGAAAAAGCATGTTCGCAGTATGGATGACAATACCCGGCTGCTGCTGCAAACTATATGGCTTGATCCGGTATTGTTCAAAATCACGGAAATCAAACTCAAAGAACTTACCCGCGACAGCAAGAAACTAACTGCACTTTATGAAGATTTTCAGAATATTGATAAACAGAAATTCCCGTACAGGGTTACTTTTTCTGTTGAAGCCGATAAACCGGTGAGCGTACTCATGAAATATGTAAAGGTAACATTGGATGAAGAGGTTTCCATGCCATTTAATATTCCGGATACCTATTCAAGGATTTATTGATTAAAACCCTGATTATAAGTTTATTTATTCCATAAGAAGATAAAAAGAAGAAGAATGACAAACAATGAAGACAAGCTGAAAAAGATTATCTCCCATTCAAAGGAGTACGGATTTGTGTTTCCGTCAAGTGAGATTTACGACGGTTTAAGTGCCGTTTACGATTATGGCCAGTATGGTGTTGAATTAAAAAACAATATCAAAGAATACTGGTGGAAATCAATGGTTCAATACCACGAAAATATAGTTGGGCTGGATTCGGCCATCTTTATGCATCCCACTACCTGGAAAGCTTCAGGCCATGTGGATGCATTCAATGACCCAATGATTGACAATAAGGATTCGAAAAAACGCTATCGTGCCGACGTGCTGGTTGAAGACCACATGCTGAAAATTGAATCGAAAATTGAAAAAGAAGTGGAAAAAGCTGCCAAACGCTTTGGAGATGCTTTTAACAGGGAGCAGTTCTTAACCACCAATCCAAAAGTTTTGGATTATAAAAAGCAAATTGCAGAGATCAGAAAAAAACTGCTTGATGTGATGGAAAGTGATGATCTTTCAAATTTCAGGAAGCTTATCGAAGAACTTGAGATTGTTTGTCCGGTTTCCGGATCGCGCAACTGGACCGAAGTCAGGCAGTTTAACCTGATGTTTTCCACCCAGATCGGGTCGTTGACTGATGGTGCCAACACTATTTATTTAAGACCGGAAACAGCCCAGGGAATATTTGTTAACTATCTCAATGTGCAGAAATCAGGAAGAATGAAAATACCATTCGGTATAGCCCAGATTGGAAAAGCTTTCCGTAACGAAATCGTGGCACGACAGTTTATTTTCCGTATGCGCGAATTTGAACAGATGGAAATGCAGTTCTTTGTCCGGCCTGGTACCGAACTGGAATGGTTCAGATACTGGAAAGACCAGAGACTGAAATGGCATCTCGGGATGGGAATTCCCGAAGAAAACTACCGGTTTCACGAACACGACAAACTTGCCCATTACGCCAACGCTGCTTTCGATATTGAATTTAATTTCCCGATGGGATTTAAAGAACTCGAAGGGATTCACTCCCGGACAGATTTCGATCTTAGTGCTCATCAGCAGTTTTCAGGAAAGAAAATTCAATATTTTGATCCTGAATTGAATGAAAATTATGTCCCCTACGTTGTTGAAACATCCATTGGCCTTGACCGCACTTTTCTGGCCGTAGTTTCGTATTCCTATGCTGAAGAACAACTTGAGGATGGTTCGGAACGCGTGGTGATGCGAATACCTCCATTTCTGGCACCGGTTAAAGCCGCTGTGTTCCCGCTGGTTAAAAAAGATGGTCTTCCCGAAAAAGCACGTGAAATTTTTGATAACCTCAAGATGGACTTTATGTGTCAATATGATGACAAGGATGCTATCGGGCGTCGCTACCGCCGTCAGGATGCCATCGGGACACCCTATTGTATTACCGTTGATAATGAAACACTCGAAAACAATACAGTAACTATACGTGAACGCGATTCCATGAAACAGGACAGAATCCCGATTGACAATATTGCCGGGATTATTGCTGCACGCCTGAAAAGTAGCAGATGATATCCGGGTAAGATTCTTTATCGGAATAAATGTTGGCGGGTATCCTTAAAGATTAAGCAGCCAGCTGTATTTTTCGTATAATCCTGCGGGAATGACAGACAACATTAGTCATAATCGTCCGAAAGTATTTACTCTGCTTGAACTGACGCAAAGTATTCAGCGGGCATTTCAGCAATGGTACTCCGGTGCTTACTGGATCAGGGCCGAGATGAACAAACTCAATCATTACAAGTATTCCGGTCATTGTTATCCCGATTTGCTTGAGCGGCAGGATGGAAAAGTGGTTGCACAGATTCGTGCCACTTTGTGGGAAACTGATTACCGGCGAATTAACGCAAGTTTCCTTCAAATCCTGAAAGAACCACTGAAAGACGGTATCAACATTCTTTTTTTGGCAAAAGTTGCGTTCAGCCCTCTTCATGGCCTCAGCCTTTCCATTATTGATATTGATCCTGCTTATACACTTGGCGATTTGGAACGCGAAAAAATGGAAACCATCAACCGGCTGAAGGCAGAAGGTGTTTTCGACCAGAATAAAAATATTGAACTGGTTCTTCTGCCGCAGCGAATTGCTGTTATTTCGGTTGAAACCAGCAAAGGCCTGGCTGATTTTCGAAAAATTCTTGATGGAAATCCCGATAAATTCAGATTTTTTATGATGTTGTTTCCAGCTTTATTGCAGGGAGACAAATCTCCCGACTCCATCATGATGCAGCTTGCCCGTATTCGAAGAGTTACCGGTTATTTCGATGCTGTTGCTATTGTAAGAGGCGGCGGAGGTGAGGTGGGTCTGGCAAGCTACAATAACTATCAGCTTGCCCGAACTATTGCCACTTTTCCCCTGCCTGTATTTACGGGAATAGGACACTCAACCAATGAAACTGTAGTTGAAATGGTGGCGCATACCAATGCTATAACACCTACAGAACTGGCTGATTTTTTACTTGGGAAATTCCGTAAATTTGCTGAGCCGGTCAACGAAGCCCGACAAAAACTTTCACGTTTGTCCTTTCAGCTGATTGGTTATGAGCGCCAGCAATTGCTTGAAGAGATTCGCTATTTTAAATCAGTGTCAATGAATCACATAAATCAGACTAAAATAGTGCTTTCCGGGCTGATACAACAATTCAGACATCACAGTCAAAACTATCTCAGGGAGTCAGATGTAAATATTAAACAAATGATTTATGTGCTTAAAACACTTCCGGTTTTAAAAATCAGTCAGCAAAAAGCAGGGTTGTCGCAATTCATCGGGCTGGCTAAAAAATCTGCAGGAAGTTTTTTAAAAGAAAAAAACAATGAATTGTCAAACCTTGAAAAACAAATGCAACTTTTGCATCCGCAGAATGTACTCAAAAGGGGTTACACTATAACGTTTTACAAGGGGAAATCCGTCATTTCGACAGAAAATCTTAAAACCAGCGAAGAAATCGAAACAGTTTTATTTAGTGGGAAAATAACCAGTAAAATATCTAAAATTGTCAAAACAGGTAATCATGAATAAACAACCAAATTATATTGAAGCATTTGAAGAGTTGCAGCAAATTGTCAGCGACATCGAAAAAGGTGAAATCAGTGTGGATGAGTTATCTGTGAAAGTCAAGCGCGCTTCAGAGCTGATAAGGATTTGCAGGAATAAGCTCATTACCACCGAAAGTGATGTTGGCAAAATTCTGGAAGAATTGGAAAAAAGTGCACTTGATCCGGGAGAAGCCTGATCAGGTATTGATTTAATAATACCGCCGAAAATCAAGGAAGATTAAGCAGAAAAGCATTTTGGTTTATCAGCGATTAACCAGCTCAATGGCAAGTTTCACTCCATCTACTGCAGAACTGGTGATTCCACCGGCATAACCACTGCCTTCACCAATCACAAAAATATTATCGAAGCCTTCACAGCGCCGGTGCTCATCCCTGAGAACCTGAACAGGTGCTGATGTTTTGCTCTCAAGGCCCATCATCAGGCCAGTTTCGAAACCTTTTATTTTTTCGGAAAAATCAATCATTCCTTCTCTGAGTGACTTTGTTATTTCTGCTGGTAAGAGCTCTTCGAAGTTATAGGAAAAAACACCGAACGGAAATGAATTTAATGGGATTGACGATGATGTTTTTTGTTGAATATAATCAGAAATACGCTGTCCGGGAATCTGGTAGCTTCCTGTAAGATCAAAGACTTTTCTTTCAAGCAATTCAAGCCAGTTGAGCGTTTCTAAAAAATCCGGTTCTTTTTTTATGATTTTACCCGGATCAATGCCGACAACTATCGCTGAATTGGCGAAAGGAGAATTTCGGGCATAATCAGATACACCGTTCACAATGTTTTGATAATCATCAGGAGCTGAAGGGATTACTTTTCCACCCGGGCACATACAAAAAGAATATACAGGTAGTTTTTCCGAACTGGTGAACGTTAATTTGTATTCTGCAGCTTTTACTCCGGGGAGCTGATTAGTTTGCCATTGCGACAGGTTTATAAGTTCCTGGGGATGTTCCACCCTGACTCCGATGGCAAAGGGTTTGTTCCTGAACAAAATACCGTGGTCATGCATCATTCTGTAAGTATCGTACGACGAATGACCGGGTGCCAGAATAAGCAAATCGCATGGGATTTCGCTGTTTGCGGTAATCACTGCGGTACACTTCTTTCCTCTGATGCGTAAAGAGGTGACTTCAGTTTCAAATAATATCTTTCCGCCCAAATTTTCAAACTGTCTGCGCAATGTCGGAATTACGACCCGCAGATTGTCGCTTCCGATATGTGGTTTAGCAAGATATAGAATTTCTTCAGGAGCACCTGCATTCACGTAGCTTTCGAAAACAAACTGTTTTTCTAAAGCTATCCCTTTGGTTCTTGAGGTTAATTTTCCATCAGAAAATGTACCTGCGCCTCCTTCACCATGACAGTAATTGGAATTGGCTTTGAAAGCTGAGCCGGCTTCGAAGTGCTGAATGTCTTCATAGCGCTTGTTTGTCATTGGACCTTTTTCGATAATGGTTACCCTGTACCCGGCTTTTTGCAGGACAAAACCTGCAAAGAAACCAGCCGGACCACTGCCTGTTACAACAACATGCTGCTGCTGCCTGCGGTAAGGGATTATCAGACGTGGACGGGCATCATAGCGGTTACCTTTCAGTTCATCGGAAATGACCCTTATCCTGAGTTGCCAATGCACATCAGGCTTGCGACGTGCATCAAGGCTTTGCAGCAAAATCTCGTAAGTGAAATGTTTCACATGCAGCTTTTTGCTGATGATCCTTTTCAGCTCATTATGGCTAAATGAAGCAGGCAGTTTTATTTCCAGATCCTGATATTGCAATCCCGGTTAAATTTAATTTAATTATAATAAAAAGGCCGGTAACAAAGATCACCGGCCTTTAAAACAATGTTTAATTTATTTCTGGATAATCAGTTTTCTTACTACTGACTGCTGTTCATTTTTCAGGGTAAGATAATAAACACCTTCGGGAAGTGAACTGATGTTTATTGTTTCCCTGAATATGCTGCTGGCTTCAATGATTTTGCTGAATACATCAACACCAAGCAGGTTAACGATAGTCATGCTGTAGCCTGAATTTTCATCAGCATTTAGTTCAAGGGTAAACTCGCCTGTAGAAGGATTGGGATAAATATTCAGTGAATTTTCATTGAGTGTCAGGATACCGGCTGGGTCAGAAACAATGATTTCAAAGTCTTCTGAATAAGGTCCCATCCCGCACTCATTACCTCCGCAAACTTTCAGGTAAGCACTGCCATTCCAGCTACTGCTCCAGGTAATCATGACGTAATTCATGTTTACTTCCAGATAACCTGCTTCTTCGGGTGTGAGCAACCAGTCATAAAGAGTACAGTTGTCAAGTGCTTCTACCTGGTATTCATTCATGTCACCCATTGCGACCAAGTTATCACCCTGAATTGGGCCTGGTTGTTCCGGGACGCTCATTACGTTAATCAGTGCAGGATTGGTAAGAGAAGTAGAGTTGGTTCCGTCTGAGATTTCAAGAGTTACATCATACACACCGGCAACATTGTAAACAACCAGAGGATTTTGTTCAGTGGAAGTTTCAGGTGTCCCGCCGGGGAAAGTCCAAAGCCAGCTGGTAGCTCCCGTTGACTGGTCGGTAAATGCTACTTCCATGCCTTCGCAACCTTGTGTAATATCGGCCATAAAACTTGGTACCAGTGTAGCAGGCATCATATCAAAGAAGTTCAGGTAGGCTTCCATAAGTGCTGTTTGGTCACCATCAAGGCCGCCAAATTCATGCGATGCGCCAATAGTTTTGTAGGTATCTGCATCATTTGCCACAGCAGTACCATACTGAGGGCTTGTATTTTGCAGAATCAATACGCCTGAACCTGTGGCATCCAGATGATCAATCCAGTTGTTGTCGCCGTTATAATTAAAAGTCATTCCTTCGGTGAAAGTTCCGCTTAGTCCGGTGATTGTGCCAAGGTCGCCTGATCCGTCTGCTGAACCGTTAATACCAAACATAGCGTGAACTGCGGTAGGGTCATCAAAGTACCAGGTATCACCACCTTCCATATAAAGATTTCCGCCATTATTAAGATATTCAGCTAACTGGTTTCCTTGTGCAGCGCTTAATTCAGTATTATCGGAATATACTCCGAGGCAGACAAAAATCGTGGAATAGAGATCGGGGTTTTCCGGGAAGGATGATTGAAGTTCATAGGTAATTCCGATTTCATCGAGGGCTGTACCCATATCGGGTGCAGAGTTGCTGTTTCCATCAAGATCGATGATGAGTACCGGGATTTGACCAACAATTATTGAAAATTCTGCTTCACCTGTCAGACCGAGGTCTGCAGTCATGTCAAAGTCAAAAATCACCATATGTCCGGCAGGTGTGGTTTCCGAAGCAGTTACCATAAAACTCATTTCAGATTCTTCGCCGGGCATGAGGTTTCCATAATTGGTCTGACCGAGATCAATAGTAATATAAGGATCGGAAGAAGCAAGATTACCAACTATATTAGTAGCATCTGAACTGCCTGTATTTTGGATTTTTATAAAAAGATTTACAGTTTCCCCCGGATCGACTTTTCCATTGTTGTTCCCATTGGGGTCAGTCACATAATATTCTGTGTATTCAAGGATTGCAGCATGGGCAATGAGGTTGAACGAACTTTCCCATGTTTCTTCGCCAACAGCTGTAAGATCGAAGGAAATCCCCTGTCCGTCAGGAATATTTTCAGCAGCCTGAATGGTAAAAGCGTTTTCGAGTAATACTGATCCGCCTGCGGGAATATCACCGAAACTGGCACTACCGTTGACAATAGTTATAAATTCACTTCCGGTGGTTATGCTTACCTGAACATTAGTTGCGATAGCAACGCCAACATTTTTGATGCTCAGATTCAGGTTCACTGTTTCGCCATAATCCAGTTGTCCGTTGTTGTTGCCACTAACGTCGTTGATTTCAACTGCATCAAAAATTACATAAGGTCCTGAAGGCGGAATGCATTGAATAGTTTCGTAAATGGTTTCGGTATTTAATGCTGTAACAACGAGGAGTACATCTCCAGGAATGAAGTCATTGGGGATGGAAACAGCCCCAAATTCGTCGGTATAAGCGCTGGCATAAACACCATCTTGAGAGAGTGCGACCATGGCATCGGCAACAGGTTGGCCATTTGCAGTAACTGTTGTTTCGAATGGAGTTCCAACAAGCATAATGTTGCTTGAGATGGTAAGTGGTGCAGGGGTTAAAGTTCTGATTTGCATGGACGGATCACCAAAAGTTGTCCATGTTTGCACTGTATTCAGGTCGTCTGAGCCTGAACTTTCGGTGAGCATCAGCACCAGTCCGTTAACAACGATTGAGCCAATGATTGTTCGGCCTTCGGTAGTATTGATGCCATTGCCGGGATTGGCAGTATAATCATAGCCGCCGGTTAATAGGTCGTTGAAATAATCCTGACCGCGCATAGGAGGTTGCCAGGGTTGATTGATGGTGGACATCAGGGTGAGTACAGCTCCTCCGTTTTCTTTTTTCAGCCATGCTTCAGCAAAGCAATCGCTTGAATTGTGAAATGCTCCGTTGACACATGCAACAGAAAAGATAAATGGAAGCATGTCTCCGTTTGTAAGCTGATTGATGTTGCTGTTGCTAAAACCGGTAGTTCCCCAGGATGTGCTTGATCCGTGACCGCAATAGTTAATGATGCTTACTCCGGTTTCGATGGCATTTTTTACCTGCAAAATGGTTGCTGATGGTTCGTAAGCTGTACTGTGTCCATCGTATGTGAAAGGGTCTAATTTGTAGTTGTAAATAATATCGGTATGTTCGTAGTCAATTTCTCCGTCATCACCATTTCCTGCGCCTTGATTACTGGCCACACTCAATGCTTTGGAGTACCATTCGCCGGCAGGATTTTTTTCATAGTTGATTATTTTATTTACCTGAATGGTAACCTGTGCAGGTGAACTTGCCGAAAAACGACCTATTGCAATATCAGGAAAATTGTCAGTGCCTACAACACAACCCAGCATAGGGTCCATTGGAGCATTTGCTCCTCCGCCTGAATCAGATTTAATATCAGCCCAGTCGCCAACAAGCTGAACATAAAGAAGGCTGTTGTTTTCAGCGTATTTTTGCTGAATGAGGGTTTTTACATTGGTACCTGCGTTGACAACTTCCTTTGAAACATTAAAGCCTTTTTCAAGTTTCCAGTCTATGTAAGGCTGGATGGCTTCTTCATCTCTTGCAGTAGTTATTACAAGAATGTCACCTGCTTCACCCATAGTAAGATCGTCAGCATTGGAAGTGTAGTTAATGAAAACTGACTGATACAATGCTTCCATTTCTTTGAAATACTTGCTGGATGGATTTGTCAGCGGATTTACCGGAGCTGAGTCATCTTCAACAAGCTGAACGGTAATGCTGGTATATACGCGGAGAACCTGTTTTGCTGCATTGTACTGAAAAGGATAAACATATACTGATGTTCCTCTTACATCTTTTATGATGTATGGCTCGGTGATGGTGGCCAGGTTTTCCGGATAGAAAGCGTCAATAATCGATTCCGGAGCAATTACATAAGGGATAAGGCTCGGGTCTTGATCACGGTAAATTGTTCCTCGTGAGGGAACCAAAGGATCAGTGAGCTGATATTCTTCATATTCTTCACCTGTTATTTCCATCTGAACATTGCTGAACTGATCGAGTTGAACAGCAGCATTGATAAAAGGAAGCTCGGCAAAACCGGCATCCATTGTGGTTACTTTTACAGGAAAATCAATTTTTGTATAGGTACTGCCATTGAGCGTAACAGGCCTGAGACTGAAAGAACCCAGTGTAAATTCAACCTGAGATGTGGTAGCAGTTACCTGAGTATAATCAACCTGGTAACCATCTTTTGCCATCAGGCCAAAAGTCCCGATGACAAGCAGAAGACTTAGAAAAAGTTTTCTCATAGAATTAAATTTTAAGTTAACGAGTTTGAAATGAATTACTTATTGAATTATTAATACAAATGATTTTTGTTTGATGATTAAGATAATGTTGAAAAGTTATTTGCTGAGGATTAATTTTCTTGTAGTTAGGTTGTTGCCTTCAATGAATTTAAAATAATAGACACCTCCGGGCAGGGTGGTCATGTCAACAGAAATAGTATTATAGCCCGGCTGTTTGATGATTTTGGTGACCAGCTCTGAAATGTATTGCCCAAAAGTATTGTAAATATGTACTTCAGGTTCTTCGCCCGATTCAGAAATAAAATCAATGCTTACAACTCCATCAGAAGGATTGGGATAAATCCTCAGCGAGCCCTGTGAGATCAATTCGTCAATAAATGTAGATTGATAGAAAATTACATTTGACATGTCTGATGAACAGCTTTCGGCATTGGTAACTATGGTGTAGTAATTATTTGTTTTTGGTGGTGAAAACACCTGTCCGGTAGCGCCTGAAATCAAACCATCATCATTATACCACTGATTGCCGTATTGGGTATTTGACACAAGTGTTTGACCCGACTGAATGATAACAGGAGCAGGAGGTTTATCGCGCACAATTATCGAAAGTTGGTGATTCACTGTTTCATTGGTAAGCAGATCAATAACTTCGACATTATAAAAAGTTGTTGTTTCAGGAAATGCCAGCGGGTTTTGAATTAATGGATCGCTTAATCCTGTTTCGGGAGTCCAGTGAATTGCAAAACTACCTGACCCGCCGATGATATCAACATACATTTGAGTTGTGTCTTCCTGGCAGATATCATTATCAAGTACCCAGCTGTTGCACATCAAAGATGCTGGAATGGTTACTTCGAAAAAGTCAAGATAAATGGCCATAAGGGATTGTCGCGCTGATTCATCATTGATGCCGCCAAACTCAAAGGAAGCTCCGATGGTTTTGTAACCGTTTCCGATTTTTGAAACCGCACAGTAATATGCGGGCGATAAGTTTTTGAGTAATGGTTGAGCACCGTTGACGGCTTCAAGCTGATCAATCCAGTTGTTATCTCCTGTATATTTCATTTGAAGATTTTCTGCGGGTGTACCTGCAACACCTGCAATAGTGTCAAGGTCACCGGCACCATCGGATATGCCATTGATTCCAAAAAGAGCATGAACCGGAGTTTCAGGATCATAGTACCACGTATCGCCGCCTTCGATATAAAGACGTCCGCCATTTAAAAGATAATCAGCTAAAATCTGACCTTCGGATGGCGACAATACATAATTTGTATTGTAAGTGCCGAGTGATAGGAAAATTGAGGAATATAGGGCAAGTTCTGCTGGAATACTGCTTGTTGATTCGCTGACAATGCCCATCTTTGTTATGGCCTGTTGAATTGAATCTGCTGAATTGTGGTTTCCGTCCAGGTCAATAATCAATACAGGTATTGGTCCAATGGTAAGATTAAACTGACCAAATCCCGAAATACCATGATCGGCAGAAAGATTGAAGTCAAAAAAAGCTGGATGCCCCGATGGTGTTTGCTCATCAGCAACCAGAACAAAGGACGCGCTAATAACTTCGTCGGGTTCAGCATCACCAAAAAACTGGGGGTCTGATGCAAGAATGATATAACTGTCGCTGGTGGTCAGATCACCTGTCACTCCAAATGCACGGGATGATCCTGAATTGGTAACGTAAATGGTGATTTGCACGGCTTCTCCCGGATCAAAATTTCCATTGTTATTGCCCTGCTCATCGTTAATAAGATAACCTGAATATTCAAGTTGCGGTGCATGAGCTTTTAAGGTAAATGAGCTTGTCCATATTTCTTCTCCGTCAGTTGCTTCGAGGATAAAGGATACATTTTGCCCGTCAGGAATTTCAGGTTGTGTTTTAAATTCAAAGACGCCCGTAAGTGATACCAGCTCATTGGCCTGTATAGATTCAAGTGTGGAAGTGTTATTGGTGATTTCTATAAATTCGGAGGAAGAATGAAGGGTTAGGACAATATCTGATCCCGGTTGCTGTCCGTAGTTTTGCAAAATCAGATTGAGAGCGCAGGTTTCAGCATAATCCATTTTATTGTTGCCATTGCCGTTTACCTGGTCATTAATCACGGCTTCTTTCGTCAGAACATAGGCACTATTGGGTGAAGCAACAAGAAGAGTTCCAAAAAATGGTTTTAACTGCTGGCCGGTGATGACAATTTCTGCTTCTCCGGGTTCAGTGATTGGTTCGAAAAATACTATTTCAGCTACCCCGTTTTCATCAGCGAAAGCAGCGCCGTGCAACTGACCGTTTTTGGTAAGGGCTGCATAGGCATAAGGATTTGTTGTAACGGTAACTGATTCAGACAACGGAGGAATAAGAGCAGGATAATCAGCCATGCCATCCGGCGCCTGCGAAAAATAAACCATCAGTGAAGGATCACCCATCAGGTGATAAATTTCCCAGTAATAGCCGGTCAAAGACGATCCTGACTGAGTTACAGCAAGATTTCCTGCTGTCACTAATTGTCCCTGTGTGATGTGCCAGTCGTTGATAGTAATCTCAGGTTGTGAATGAAACAATCTGTCAATTGCACCAAGCGAAAGAGGCATATAAGGAGGATTTGCAGTTACTTCTTTAAACCCCACACTCCACCAGAAATCTTCATCCCAGTAGGTACTGTTGGAACCACCAATGTATCCAATTGCACCTTTGCCTTCAGCACGCATGATTTCTTCACCAAAGGAATTAATCTGAAATTCCAGTGATGAGCAGCAGTTTCCAACCATCAACGGGTATTTGCTTTGGTTTTCCAGTGACGAAATATGCATGTTCGTAAAAGAGGGATTAGCCCATCCGGCAGCACTACAATGAGCAGAATAATTGGCAAAAGCTACTCCATCGGAAACATTTTGTCTGATTTCCTGTGAATAATTTCCACCTGGTGGCTCGGGTTGAAGATAAGAATGCGAAAAGAGTCCGTTGGACTCGTTGAAATAGTATTCGTTGCAATAATTTACCTGTCCATTGCCCCAGGTCATCTGATGATAACTATCCTGCCCGGCTACCATAACCACTTCATCCAGAAATGACGGATCAGGGAAAAGATATTGCTCATATTCGAGGGTTTTATCAATCTGGGTTTGTAGCTGGGCTATATCATTTGCTGAAAACCTTCCATAATAAGCTTCAGGGAAAATATCACCGGTGTATTCGCAGTAATACAAATCAGTAGCATGATTACCTGCTGTTCCGCTGAATGCAGGAATTTGGGCAACATCCCCTGCAAAGAGTACAAAACTTTGTGGCTGATATCCATCCGGTGGATTGTCGTAAAATGTCTGTAGAAAATTCTTGATACTGGAAGAGGTTGTGCCTACTTCAGGATCATTCGTATAGGCTTCAATCACACGGAAACCTTTTCGGTTTTTCCACTGAATGAATGGTTGAAGGGCTTCTGTAAAAGAAGAATCAGCAACAATTATGTAGGTAATGGGCTGATAGGGAAAAATATTATCACTGGTCTCAACTTTCTTGTAATTGAAGATCATCTGATTGATTCCCGAAAAAAAGGGATTCATCTTCTCCTGCTTGTCTTGAAGTGTTTGGTTAATATTTCCGTTATGGTATTTTATTTCTACTGTGATGTTGTCATATACCCGAATCGTATTTGCCATGGGATTGTATTGCAAAGGGGCAATTTCGAGACGTGCAAGGTGAATTCCCCGCATCACCCCGGATTCATGAATTGAAACCAATTCCTGTCCTACAAAATCATTGAGATTGTAAATGGAATCATTTAGAACAAAAATTGCTGTTTCCGGATTATCACTTTTGCTCAATGAGGCTTGTGCAGGAATTATCCGGTCATAAAGGCTGAACTCCTTCAGCGATATATCTTTGAATCGTTTTTGCGTAACAACAATCTCAATACTGGCATCCTGGGGAACTTCAATGATTTTCTTTAAAACCGGTAATCCCGGGTATCCGATGGTGTTGGAATACCCATATCCGTCAATTTCCAGCTGTGTAAAATCATTTTTATCGCCTTTGATCTTCGAAGCTTTGATTGCGGAAACAGTGTTGGAGAGGGTGAGTAAAGAGTAATCGTTTGCCACAATAGTGGTTGAATTTTCACCTGTAGTTACATGAATAGTTTGAGCAAATATAATTTGTCCGGCCAGGAGTATCGAAACCAAAGCCAAGCAGGTAAACAGTTTTGATAATGGTCTATTTACATTCATCCTGCTGGTATTAACTGAGTAGTTGTAAAATGATTTTGAAATATTTAGTTTGCAAATTTACACTAAAAAATCAAAGATTCAATCTTTGACAGGGTATTTTCTCTTCTTTTTTTATATCTGTTCTAAATAAGAAAATAGGATTCGTAATAATGACCGGATTTTGACCGGCAGGTTGCCTCAGTTATTAATAAAAGTCGAAGGTTTAATATTGGTACAGGAGATATTTTTTCGAAATTTGATGCACTGGATACCAGGCTACTATCCATCCGATGACAATCACAGTAAAAAAAACAATCAGAAAGTCGAAAATCTGAAGTTCGACAGGATAGGCTGTAATTACAAAAGCACCTGATTCGCCTCCAAGTCTGATGATCTCAAATTTTTGCTGAATCCAGCTGACAAGTCCGCCAAATACTAATCCCAGAATAGCTCCGCCAATAGAAATTAACATTCCTTCAAAAAGAAATATTTTTTTTATGAGCCGATTGTTTGCACCCATGCTGTGGAGTATGGCAATATCCTGCTTTTTATCAAGAATGAGCATGGTGAGAGAACTGATCACATTGAATGCGGCAATGATGAGAATAAAAGTCAAAATGAAAAAGATGGCCCATTTTTCTGATTTCATCACTTTATACAAAAGTGCCTGTTGTTCGAAACGGTTTTTTACCTCAAAATTGGTTCCTACAATGGATTTTATTTTAGTTTTAATATCCTCAACATGGTATCCTTCGGAAATTTTTAACTCAAGTGCTGTAACTTCGTTTTTATAATTCATGAGTTCTCTCACAAAATCCAGCGGAACGATGGCATATTTGCTGTCAAAATCCTGTTGAATGGAAAATACAGCCGAAGGGAATAGATTTTTACTGTTGAATGCCCGCTCCAGTGACATTGTCACGGCACCTTCACGTCGGGGCAGATAGATAGTTATGGGATACAACTGATCCTGCAGGCTGGCATTCAGGTAGTATGCAATACCGGCGCCCATAATCATCCGGGGCTGATTGTATTCGTAAAGGTTAAAACTGCCTTCAACAAGCATGGTATCCAGACCGCTGGTTTTTTCATAATCCTGACTGACTCCTTTGATGGTGGCCAGATACTGATTACTGCGGTATTTGAGCAGTGCATTTTCTTCCACCACTTCGGTAACGGCATAAACACCCGGCAGTTTTTTTATATCTGAAAGAGGGAAAGTGGTCAGATCAAAGGTTTTGCCTTTTTTTACGGTAATAATTAAATCAGGATTGAAAGAATTAAAGAGGGAAACAATAAGTGATTCAAAACCATTAAAAACCGACAAAACGATAATAAGTGCCATGGTTCCGACAGTTACTCCGGCAACCGATATTCCGGAGATCACATTGATGATGTTATGCGATTTTTTCGCAAATAAATACCGGCGGGCAATATAGAACGGGAAAGTTTTTATCTTTTACTGTTTTAAAAGTGTTGCAGTTACTTATCCGGTTGATTATTTCCATGCCTTTACAATGAGTCCTGTGCCAGTGCTATGATTGAGACTGACGTCCAGAAAATTCATAATCAGAACAAACCAAAAGGTCAGAAGATAATAAAAAGGCAGCAACAGAAAAAAAGCTTTTGAATAATTGACAAGTAAAATGGGAAGCTTCATCGAAAGTTTCCACGAAATTTTTCCCGGCCATCCGTAGCTGTAATGTGCACTGGTATTTGAAAAACCGGCTTTTCTGAGTTTTTGCTGAATTTCTTTGATGTTGTAACCATCGCGCACATGTTCGCCGATAAATGATTTAACCTGTCCGGGTTCATGTTCGTGAACGTCAGAACCTCCCTGATCTGATGGGGTTGAGATCAGAAGCATGGCTCCGGAGTTCATCGAATGATGTAAATTTTCGAATACTGTAACATCTTCTTCAATGTGTTCCATAACATCAACAGCGAGCACCAGATCGAATAATTGTGAACCTGTAAACCGGGTCAGGTCAGCCGGTTGGAAGTTTACATTTGAGAAATTGGCTTTTTTGAAAAACCGGCGGCAGTCTTCGATCTGGTCTTCTTTAACATCTACACCAAGAATCTGCCATTTTTTATTTTTTCGGGCAAGATAGTAGATGTATTGTCCAAAACCCGAACCGGCATCTAAAATATTTTTTTTGTCGTTGTTGGATTTTCCCCATTGTCTTATGGCTTTATGAACGTGCCAAGTTCGCAGCAACAAAATATCGAGTAATCTGTAAAATAATTTCCGGCGGAATACGGACTTGTTGAATATATTGCCCAGATCTTTTTTAATCGGATCGTACTGCATGTATAGTCTGGATTAATTTTGAAGTAGTTGCTCTATGTTTTCTATGTAGTCCAGTGAGTCATCTTCGTAAAATTCGAGGTTTGGTATGTGGCGCAACTGGTCTTTTACTCTTCGCCCAAGATTAAAACGCATTTCGCCTGAGTTGCGGATAATTTCCTGCATCAATGTGCTTTTGTCGCTAGTGGCAAATAAACTCAGGTAAATTCTCGCAATTGCGAGGTCTTTGGTTACATGGACTTTGGTAACTGTTATCATCGCAGCGGAAAATTTCTCTTTGGCTTCGCGCTGAAACATTATCCCCAGCTCTCGCTGTAGCAATTTTGCAATGCGTAGTTGTCTTTTCGATTCCATGCTGCAAAAATAATCATTTTCAGGCAATAATACTTTTGAAATTCCCTTATCGAAAGCCGGATGATGAATAATTGATTATTCGTAAACTTGCAGATTGAAATTTTTATACAATGAAAAGACTCCTTCAAATTTTCAGATACATTGGCAAATATTGGGGTTATGCGACATTAAATGTGCTTTTTAATATTCTGTCAGTGATATTCAGCCTTTTTTCCCTTACCATGATAATCCCGTTTTTACATTTACTCTTTGATAAGACCAAACTGGTTTACGAAGCTCCTGAATTGGCTCTGAATGTTGATTCGCTGGTAGCTTATTTCAATTATCTGATTAGTTCTGTCATCATTGAACGGGGCGAGGTTAATGCTTTGTTATTTATTTCCCTCATGGTGGTGGTAATGTTTTTTATCAAAAATTTATTCCGCTATTTAGCCATGTTTTATCTTGCTCCGCTGCGTAATGGTGTAGTACAGGACCTGAGAAATGACATTTATCACCGGATTTTGATACTTCCGATCGCTTATTTTTCGGATCAGCGAAAGGGTGATATCATGTCGCGTATTACCAACGATGTGAACAATGTGGAATGGTCAATTATGCAGTCGCTCGAAATGCTTTTTCGTGAACCGATTTCCATAATAGTTTTTATTATTACCCTGATTACTATCAGCCCTTCGTTGACCCTTTTTGTTGTCATGTTGCTTCCGGTTACCGCATTTCTCATTGCTCAAATCGGGAAAAGTCTTAAACGCACTTCAACAAAAGGTCAAACCAAACTTGGCGTCATTTTGTCGATTGTTGAGGAGACCATCTCCGGATTGCGAATCATCAAAGGATTTAATGCAATTGAAACAGCAAACGAAAAATTTACGGAGGAAAATTCAAAACTTACCCGGATCATGAACCGCCTGTACCGCAAACGTGATCTGGCTTCACCGCTGAGTGAGTTTTTAAGTACACTGGTTTTGGTTGTCATCCTCTGGTATGGCGGACAATTGGTGCTAAGCGCTGAGTCATCACTTGAACCTACTGTATTTATTTTTTATGTAGTGGTGTTTTCACAACTCATAGTTCCGGTAAAAGCATTTACTGTAGCCTGGTACAATGTGCAGAAAGGCGTTGCTTCGGCCGAACGCATTGACGAAATTATCACTGCCGAAGAGGTGATTTTGCAAATTCCCGATGCAAGAGAAATTCATGAATTCAGAAAACTAATAGAATACAGGAATGTCAGTTTTGCATACTCGCATGAACCAGTGCTCACAAATATTAATCTACGCATCGAAAAAGGGAAACTGATTGCGCTTGTAGGGGCTTCGGGAAGTGGCAAATCCACTCTGGTTGACCTTTTACCCCGGTTTTACGATTGCACTTCCGGTGAAATTTTTATTGACGATATACCTATAAAAAATCTGCGGATTGACCATTTACGGGGACTCATGGGCATTGTAACCCAGGAGACCATTCTGTTCAACGATACTGTTTTCAATAATATCGCTTTTGGAATGAAGAACGTAAATGAAGATCAGGTGATTGCGGCAGCAAAAATTGCCAATGCCCATGAATTTATCGAAAATATGCCCAATGGTTATCAAACAAATATAGGTGACCGGGGTGTAAAACTTTCGGGTGGGCAAAAACAGCGTATCAGCATTGCCCGCGCAGTGCTCAAAAATCCTCCGGTAATGATCCTCGATGAAGCAACTTCGGCACTCGATACCGAGTCGGAAAGACTCGTTCAGGATGCTTTGCTCAGACTGATGAGAAACCGGACTTCAGTCGTCATAGCCCACAGACTCTCAACCATTCAGTTTGCCGATGAAATTATCGTACTGGACAAAGGAAGCATTGCCGAACGAGGGACACATGCATCGCTGATGGCCGGAAATGGAATCTATAAAAAACTCTGTGATATGCAATCATTCCGTTAAGATTTGAACTATATTTGTAAAAACACAACCATGAGTATATGTTAAATCAAAATTTAATCACAAAGAAATCGCCGCTGTATTCACGAAAATATGTGTATTCCGAAACGCCGTTCAATACCCTGATGAAAAAGCGTATTTATCATGTTTTGCTCATCGCAAGTAAATACGACGCTTTTATTCTGGAAGATGACGGCCGGATTGACGAGCAGATTTTTAATGAGTATGTGTCGCTTAACCTTCGTTATCCACCGCAGTTTATTCAGGCAAATGACAATGTTGAAGCAATTGAACTGCTGGAAACTGAAAGTATTGATCTTGTAATATGTATGACCAGCACTTATGAAGACCAGCTGATCTGCGAAATAAAAAAGCGAAAACCGCTGGTTCCGGTGGTTTTACTTACCCCGTTTTCACGCGAAATATCCATTCAGCTTCATTCGGGAAAAATCAAGGGCGTTGATTATGTTTTCAGCTGGCTTGGTAACGCTGACATTTTGCTTGCGATCATCAAACTGATCGAAGACAGCATGAATGTTGAACATGATGTGATGCAGGTGGGCGTTCAGGTAATTTTACTGGTTGAAGATTCGGTCAGGTTTTATTCTTCCTATCTTCCAAATATTTACAAAATCATTTTTAAGCAATCAAAATCTTTTGTAACAGAAGGTTTGAACGAGCACCAGAAAATGCTCAGAATGCGCGGACGACCAAAAATTTTGCTGGCTACTACCTATGAAAAAGCAGATGAACTTTTTCATAAATATAAGAACAACCTGCTTGGCGTAATCACCGATATGACGTACCAGCGAGAGGGCGTTCATGATAAAGAAGCCGGTTTGCATTTTTGCCGGATGATTAAAGCAGAAGATAAATACATGCCGATTTTACTTCAGTCCTCCGACATTGGTGTCAAACAGCTGGCAAAAAAGCTCAGGGTGGGATATCTGAATAAAAATTCACCTACTTTATCAATCCAGTTACGTGATTTCATTTCGGAGTATTTTGCTTTTGGTGATTTTGTTTTTGTGGACCCCGAAAACAATCAGGAAGTGCATCGGGCCAAAGACCTGAAACATTTGCAGGAAGTATTGTTTGATGTGCCCGATAATTCTTTCCTTTACCACATCAGCCGCAATCATATTTCAAAATGGCTTAAAGCACGGGCATTATTCCCTCTTGCCGATCTTTTCAAGCAATTTCAGCCGGAAGACTTTGCCAATCTTGACGAAATTCGCCGATACCTTTACGATGCTATCTCCAAATTCAGAATGTACAAAGGCAGAGGTGTAATTGCTGAATTTCACAGGGATCGTTTTGACGAATACCAGACTTTTACCCGGATCGGTGAGGGCTCAATTGGTGGCAAAGCACGAGGTCTGGCATTTCTCGATTCACTGATCAAACGAAACCATCTGATCGATTTTTACGATAATATCATCATTACCATTCCACGAACTGTTGTGCTTGGTACCGATGTTTTTGATGAATATATGGAAGAAAACCGGCTTTATGAAATTGCACTTTCAGGAAAACCTGATCAGGAGATTCTCGAAAAATTTGTTAAGTCAAGGTTACCATTCCGTATCCATGAGGATTTATATACTTTCATTTCAATCACAAGAAATCCCATAGCCATACGATCGTCAAGTTTGCTTGAGGACTCACATTACCAGCCCTTTGCAGGTATTTATTCCACTTACATGATTCCGAATATTGTGGATGACGAAAGATTGATGATCGAAAAACTGAGTATGGCTATCAAAAGTGTTTATGCTTCGGCATTTTACAGGGACAGCAAGGCCTATATGACGGCTACGCTGAATGTGATTGATGAAGAAAAAATGGGAATTGTTCTTCAGGAAGTCTGCGGAAGTCAGTATGGTTCAAGATTCTATCCGACAATCTCCGGTGTGGCACGTTCGGTTAACTTTTATCCCATTGAACCCGAGCAGCCGGAAGACGGTATTGTCAACGTTGCTTTCGGTTTAGGAAAATATATTGTTGAAGGGGGTAATACGCTCCGTTTTTCACCGAAATATCCGAAAAAGCTGCTTCAACTGGCTTCACCACAAATGGCACTCACTGATACGCAACCTACATTTTATGCTTTGGACCTGAGACCTGAAAGCTTTGTTGCTTCCACGGATGATGCGGTAAACATGCTGAATTTGAAAATCAGCGAAGCCGAAAAGGATAATTCACTGAGATGGGTAGCTTCCACTTATGATTACAATGCCAACATGATTCGTGATGGGGTGAATTATCCCGGAAAAAAAATCATAACATTTGCTAATATACTCAAAAACAATGTTTTCCCGCTTGCGCAGATCGTACAGCAATTGCTTGAAATCGGCTCGCGAGAGATGAATAAAGGCATTGAGATTGAATTTGCTGTAGATTTAAATGTTCAGAAAGATCAACCGGTGATTTTTTATCCCCTGCAAATCAGACCCATAGTCGAAACCAAAGAAGTACTTGGTGAAGACCTTGAACACATTCCGGCTGAAAAAACGATCATCAAAGCAAATCATGCTCTTGGCAATGGGAGAATAGATTCTATTCACGATTTTGTTTTTGTTAAACCCGAATCATTTGACCCGGCGAAAACAAAGCAAATTGCGCAGATGGTAGCGCAGGTCAACGACAAGTTTCTCGAGGCAGGAACAAATTACATCCTGGTTGGACCGGGACGATGGGGTTCAACTGATCCGTGGCTTGGAATTCCCGTAAAATGGCCACAAATTTCAGCTGCCAGACTCATTGTGGAATCCGGATTAAAAAATTACCGGATTGATCCAAGCCAGGGAACCCATTTTTTCCAGAATCTTACGTCATTCAGGGTAGGCTATTTTACGATCAATCATTTTATTAATGATGGACATTTCGATTTGGATTATCTGGGGAATTTTTCTCCTTATTTCGAAAATGAGTTTATCAAACATATTCACTTTGATAAACCAATTGTAGTAAAAATCGACGGGAAGAAAAAAATGGGTGTCGTTATGAAAATGGATTAACTGCATTTCCTGCGTTTTTAAAAAAAAACTGCCGGTTTGATCCGGCAGCTTTTTTTCATAAGATAGAGTAAAATCTGATTAAGATGTGAGAAACGATGATGAGCTGAGTGAGTGAAACAAGTGTTGAATTAGCTGATACTGTTGGGTGGGGCCTCCACAAATTAGTCTGCAACATCAAAAGAAAAGTATAAGCAGTACAGAAAAAATCAGCGAAGTTTTAGTTTATGGTCAATAGCAGAAAATCTTCGCGAAGGTTTGCCCAGCCAACATTTTGTTACTTCAAAGTGAAGAATCATCGTTGAAGAAATAAACAAGCAGTTACAAGTAGCAGTTACAGTTTAGTACAAAAAGAACGAGAATTACATTAGCAGTTTCATCTTATGCAGATTTCCCAATTAAGACCACTGTTTTGGCTAGGGTTGCCCGAAAAAGATTTTTTTTTCGGTATTATTTTATCATTTTTTTTGTTGAGGTGTTTCCCGTTTCCATCTCTGTGAAACTAACAAAATAGATTCCATCAGGAACTTCTTTGGTCTCAATCCCGATCAGATTTTGCCCGGGAGTAAGAATTATATTTCGTTGGATGATTGTCCGGCCTGTGATATCTGATACCCGGATTTCAGCTTTGCAACTACCTGAAGAAAAGACTTTGATGTAACAATTATCGGATACAGGATTGGGAAAAATCAGCCAATTATCAGCATCAGGTATTGGTGATTCAACCACTGAGGTAGCGCCGGAGTCTTTCATTTCCAGCTCTATATCCTTCGCTTCCTGGTTGTCCTCCGTAAGGGTTACAAGTGTTAAATTACAGATTTTTCCGGCTGATTCGGCTGCCAGATAGTAAATTCCTAAAGGCAGATCAGGAAATGTAAATTCCCCTAACTCGCCGGTAAAAGTGTAATCCTGAGGTTCCTGCATTTCATCAAATAGCAGGACAACTGTATTTGCAGAAGCAATGATTTGTTGATAATTTGCTGAATCATATTTTACAAAACCTGAAATGCTGCCTGGTCCTTGTTCATAAGTGGATGTTTGCCCGAGATGAATATCAAGGTGATAATGATTGGAATCGGCAATGTAACATAAGTCGGCGTTTTGCCAGATAAGCTCATCTCCGAAATACGTAGGGAAGTAGTCCTGACGATGATTTGAGTAATTGGTAAGTTGTGCTTTGATTAAATAGTTGTCCTCAAGCAGATACAGGGCATAGTAATAGCCCATTTCGGTAAAATAGGAAGTGTCGAGAGAGAAAACCTGATTGTTTTTGTAACGATAAAGTTGGACTTCGGCAGTATCGCCGGTTGGACCGGGATTGTTAATAGGAAACAAGCCGGTGAAAACAAATCCGCCGATATGAAGATATTCAGGTGAGCTGAAAGCAATGGTTTTGGTGTCTGAACATGAGGGTCCGTAAGGATTAAATTGGTTGATGGTTAGGTTTACCTGATAATTTCCGAAATCAGTAAACTGATGAGAGGGATTTTGCTGGTCAGAGAAAGTTCCATCACCAAAATCCCATAACCAACTGTCGGGTTGTCCTTCCGAGATGTCTGTAAAATGGAAAAGATTAGGTTTATTCACTCCCGAATCAGGATGTGCGGTAAAATCAGCAATGCAGGCAGGTAAAGGAACAAAGACGTAAATTTGTTTTGAAACAGAATGATTGCACCAAACCAATGAATCGGTATGAGAAATGCTCAGTGTTACCATGTACATACCGCTGTCAGCATAAATATGTTCGGGATGCTGCAGTGAAGAAGTGCTGCCGTCACCAAAATCCCATTGCCAGGTGTTCATGATTCCCTGAGATAAATCGGTGAATGTAACTCCAAGAGGTTGGTCTTCAATCAGTGAGAAGTTAAAATCAGCATTGCATAAAGGTTCATATTCGATTTGGATTTCTTTGCAGAATTCGTCACTGCAGGCACCAGAGTAATCATTTATATTAAGACAAACATTATAAATGCCGCCACCGGTGAAGTAATGAACCGGATTGTTCAGACCTGACCCTGTTTCATCGCCGAAATCCCAGTTGCGCAATACTATTTCACCGGACGAAAGATCGGCAAATCTGACGGAAAGAGGATTAAAGACGGAAGGTAATTCCATAAAACTTGCCAAACAAACCGGCTCACTGCTTATGGTAATCGTTTTCCAGAATTGATCGCTGATGCCGGTTTCGGAATCAAGCAGGTGAAGGCAGACTTCATAGATCCCTTCTGAAGAATAATGGTGATATGGTTCATCTTCGAAAGAAGTTGTACCATCTCCAAAATCCCAAATAGTAATATCTTTTTTGCCAATGGAACTATTGACAAATTGCACTGCAAGCTGATCTTCAGGGTAAGTAAATGCTTTAAATCCTGACTGAAGGGGAATGTCAGAGGCAACGGTGATGATTTTGCAGTAAAGATCGCTGACTAATCCGAGTGAGTCTTCAACTGTCAGACAAACTCTGTACAGACCAGCCTCAGAATATACATGTGTGGGGTTGGGAAGAGCTGAACCTGTTCCGTCGCCAAAATCCCATTCAAATGCACCGGCATTTGGTCCTGACGCATTGGTAAAATGGCAGACCAATGGATTTACAGCATCAGGCATCCAGGTAAAAGCAGCTTTGCAATCCTGAACTATATCTGCATAAATTATTGTGCAAAAACTGGATATGATTTGTTCTTCCTGATCGCTGACAGTAAGACAAACTTCATAAGTACCTGCATTTTGATAGGTGTGAAGCGGGTTTTTCAATTCAGAAGAGGAACCATCACCGAATTCCCACATCCATTTGTCGGGATTTCCTTCGGATAAATCCGTGAAACGCCAGGTTAAAGGGTCTTCTTCAGAAGAATAGCCTTCGAAAAGTGTAATGAAAGATGGTTGTGGCTTTATTATTTTTGTGTAAACAAAACTGTCTTCTTCATTTTCATATTGGTTTCCGGTTGTCAGCCGGATTGAATATAGTCCCGGATCAGTGTATGTATGCACTGGATGTTGTAGTTCGGAGGATTGCCCGTTGCCAAAATCCCAATGCCAGTAATCATTGTTCTCCGAGGAAACATCAATAAAATGCAATGTCATCGGGTCCACTGGATCCGGAAATGTCAGAAATGATGCTTCACGCAAACTTACCGGTGCAACTTCAAGAGTGTACGAAATACTGTCGGTAAGATTTCCTGGTTTGGTTACAGTCAAACCGACAACATAAGTTCCGGGTATTACATAAGTGTATTTTGGGTTTTGTACGGCGCTGGTGCGGCCATCACCAAAATCCCATTTCCATTGATTAACATTTCCCAGTGAGAGATCGTAAAACTGTACAGTGGAATTTGTACCGGGAACAGGATAATAAGTAAATCGAGCCAGTATGAGTGTGTCATCGTTTGATTCAATGCCATTGCAATAAGTGTCGGTGCAGGTTCCGTTATCGCCCTGAATGGTCAGACAAACTTCGAAATCCTTTTCTTTCTGATAATAGTGCACAGGATCGGACAAAGTTGAGGTGGTTCCATCGCCAAAGTCCCAGTTCCATGTTGTTGGATTCCCAAGCGAAGTTTGTTTGAAATGGAATTTGTTGTTCTCAACAGGATCTTTGATGTAGATGTAATCGGCGATGCAAACGCTGGTCTGTTGATTATTGCAAATTTCGAAAGTGGTGGTGAGGCTGGTCTGGGCCGGATTGAACTGCAGGTTATGGATAATCAGCTGGTTGTTACAATCGATGGTGGAAACCGTGATTGCTCCTTTGGTAAAAGGAACATCTAATACAAAGCCGAAATACCCGAACTCGTTGGTAAAGGTATGGTTGAAATACAGAAAAGGAGGTTCCTGGTTTTTACATTTAACCGAAACCAGATGATTTTCGACCGGATTGCCTGTGTTCAGCAATTTGACGTACCCCGAAACAAAAATCTGTGAGTCATTGGCTGTGAGAAGTATCGGTAATAGCAATCCAAGCAAGATACTATAAAATGGCATTTTCATTATCAAAAAAATCAAACGTTTTAAAAAGTATAAAAAATCCCTGCACGTACACCTATACCAAATGGATTCTTAAGTTTTTCCTCAAGCGGTGTGGTATCATAAACAGTTCTTAAGTACTGCCGGTAATATGGTTCGGCAACAAGTCCCATGTTTTCGGTTAACTGATAGCGAAGTCCGAGACTTACCAGCAACTGGATGTTAGTTGTCATCCTCGGACTGGAGTAGTTTTCAATGGAATTGACAGATGCTCCCTGTTGGTAAAAAATCAGTGCAGGTTCTTCTTTTGTCAACATAATCGAAAAGCTGGGTCCTGCTTTGACATAGGCTGAAAAATTACCGGATTCCATTGCTTTGTATCCGAACATGATGGGTATCTGCAAATAAGTGTATTGGTTGCAGGTTTGCTGATGAGAGTTATGCTGTATGGAATCCCATACTCCAATTTCAGTAGTTTCGTAAATGATATTTCCCGGATTCTCAGGATCAATGGTAAATCCGTTGATGTACTGGTAATATCCTATACTATCGTAAGTTTTCAGATTTACCATAAAATCACCAAGATCGTAAACGCAGCTGAATTCAATACCACCTTCAATAAGGTATTTAGGGTTGTTGTATCCGATGGCTATTCCACCAGAAAAACTTTTTTCAGTACTTGCTGAAGCGCGCCGCGCGTATTCTGTAATCTCCGGAGAACCGTAAGTAGTTAAGGTTATATGTGAAAATTTATTTTTCTGATTTTTAATGGTTTGTGTCTGAAACTCCCTTTTAGGTGGTTTATAGCGCCCACGCAGAAAGTAGTTGATCGAATGGTTTATCGAATGAAGGCTTTGAACCTTTCCGCTTTCCATAGCGTCAGGGAACTTCGTTGTACTTCTTACAAGCACTTCTGCACCTAATCCCTGGTTTTCTGATTCTATCAATTTTTGTTCGTCGGAAGTGAAGGGTAAAATGCTCACAGTACTTATCCTGGCGAGATTTACAGGCTCATTCATTGCGGTTTCAGTCATGGTTTTATCTTCCTCAACCTTAACCGGGGATACCAGGGAAGCTTTGGCATCCTGATGTTCTTCAGTCAACGACCCGATATCGGTTGTTTTTTCCTCTGGCTGCTCAAAAGCAGTTACGTCCCGGGTTGAAGAAGCTGAGGCTGGTAGTTCATTTTTCTGCTGAAAAATACTTACTGATCTTTCAGGTTCAGCGCCGGTTATGGCATCTGTGTTTTCAATCTGCTGGGTTAGGCTTTGGCTGTGCTGAACATCAAGCTGAGCTAACTGTGCATCATCATTGATTTCAGGTGAATTTTCTGATTCTTTTGAATCATTTTGACCGGTTTGTCCGGCGATAGTATTATCATTCCCATAAGATTGCTGGTCAGATTTGGAAGGGCTTTTATGATCTTTGATATTTTCCGGAATTTGGTTTGTCTGAGGTAATTGATCGTTTTCGGATGTGTTGAAAATATAGATTGACAATGCTATCAATACAATTGCTGTAGCGGGAATGGTTATCCATGTGGATGGGATGTTGCTGAAATTGAAATGAATGATTTCCTTGCGCAACAGGTTCCATGAGATTCTTCGCCACAAGTTGCGGGAAGGTTGTTCGGTGAACTTGTCCAGTCCCGCTTTAAAAAGTTCGTCTAAAGAATTTTTCTCCGTTTTCATTAATCTTCACTAAAATCTTTGTTTTCAATAATTTGGTTTATCTGCTTGATTAACACCCTTCGGGCTTTCATCAACTGTGATTTGGAGGTGTTAACCGAAATGCCCATGAAATCCGCAATTTCCTGATGTGTATATTGTTCAAAAACGTAGAGGTTGAAAACCGTTCGATAGCCTTCAGGTAATTTCTGGATCATCGCCATAAGCCTGGCCTGAGGTATTTTTACCAGTGGCAGCGCTTCTGTCTGTTCTTCATGTTCAATCTGGGTTTCATCAATCTCTTCAATGTCTGAATGAAAATAGTGTTTAAAAAACTGTTTGTTATGTGTAATAGCTGTATTTACTACGATTCTTTTCAGCCATCCCTCAAATGATCCTTCGCCTCTGAATCCTGAAATACTCGAATAAATTTTAATAAATCCCTCCTGTAAAATATCCTCCGCTTCAGTTTTGTTGCGGGCATAACGCATACAAATCCCTAACAATACTGGTGCATACCTTTTAAACAACTTGTTTTGAGCATGTCGTTTACCATGGATGCAGCCTTCTATTATGTTAAGATCGGCTTCCGTCATACACCGCTACTATTTATTGACTGCGTTTATTAGTGCAGGTTGCCCGCCTGCAAATTTTTAAACTTTTGAATAATTGAAAAAACCAGATTTGTAAATGGGCAGCAAACTTAAGCAAATTGCATAAACCTGAAAAATTACAATGCATCATATTTGGTTGTTTGGCATTTTTTTGTAATTTTCGACCCAAATAGAACCATTAAACACTTTACTTTATGAAAACCTTATTCCTTTTTATCATTGCCTTTGCAGCTTCATTTACTGCAAAAGGTCAGGTTTACATTGAACTTACCAATAACATGGAAATTCCATCCAATTCAAACATCAAGCTTGCGGCAGGCGAGTATGCGTTTACAGATAGCGAATGGGACGGTGTAATAAAGATTGTGAATAAAGAAAACATCATTCTCGATGGAGACAGTGTGATTGTGCATGGAGGCAATTTCCTGGGCTACATGATTGATGTGCAAAATTCTGCCAATATCGACATTCGGAATTTTGAATTTGTCAATGACTATAAGTATGCGGTACGTTGTCTCAACAGCCAGTCCATTTTAATTGAAAACAATAATTTCTCCTACAACCGAAAAGACACCCTGGGGTGGATTCAAATCTGGACACCATACACGGCAGCGCTGGGCGGAGGAGTGCTGTTTTACAATTCGGATCAAATAGAGGTGAGCAATAACCTGATGACCCAGCAAAATGATGGTGTGGCACTTTATGAATGTAGTTACGCCAACATTCATGACAACATTATGAATTGGAACTGCGGGTTTGGGGTTAGGCTGAATTTTTCTGATTATTGTTGGGTTCATCACAATGATCTCTCCCACATCAATCGGGAAACTGACCCGAGTGATTGTGCTGCCATTCTCCTCATTGTTTCAAACGAAAACTTTGTTGAATACAATAACCTGAGTTATTCGGGTGATGGTGTTTTTCTTGGTCAGTATGAATATTCACAAATACCCAATAACAATGAGTTTTATCACAACGAATGCTCCTATTCTCCACATAACGCTATCGAAGCCACCTTCGCCGATGGAAATATTTACAAGCACAATAAGTGTAACTATAGTCACTATGGTTTCTGGCTGGGTTATTCATTCAATTCATTGGTTGACAGCAATGAGATAATCGGGAATCAACATTCAGGAATTGCTGTTGACAGGGGGTTCAACAACTTTTTTACCGACAATGTCATTAGTGAAAACCCTGCAGGGCTTGAGCTTTGGGAAGGGGATGGCATTTCGCCTTACCAGAACCAGTTTTCCCAAGACTATTTTGTTTCAGGGAATTTTTTTGAAGGCAACGAAAAAGCTATTTCAGCAAAAATGACAGAACACCTTGTGGTCAATCAGAATCATTTTCTTAATAACCGGACAGATATTTATATTGAAGGTGATTCCTTTGATGATTCCATTTCAGCCAATGTTTTTGAAGGAACAGCGGTTTATTACATCGAAAACCAGTCTGCGGATTCTGTTTTTGCTGTCGGGAATCAATTCATCTGGGATAATCCAGATTTGACTGCGTGTAAAATTTATGATAAAGAAGACAATAACCTCATGGGATTGGTAAACTGGAATCCTTATATACCGGGTAATTCACTTGTTTATCAGACTATTCCTCCTGAAGATATGGCAGAGCCGGATGCAATCTGGTATGCCTATCCTGAAGCCTGCTGGGGTTATGGTAACTGGCAGCCGACTTATGTGGAGATGGATGAAGAACATAAACTGTTTGGAGAGACTGCCGTTCACCTCAGTACAGGGAACGGTTGGGACCTCGGGCTGATGTACCGACCTGGTGGCGGAACTGTTCCTTCGTGGAACCTTACTGAACGGGATACGCTTGTACTCTGGGCCAATTCTATCAATACCACGGGATATGGATTTCAATATTGTCATGTTAAAGTCGGCAACAATTGCGGAGGCTATTTCAAATACACCGCTTCGGCAGTTACCATTCTTAATCCAACAATGAACATGTGGAAGGAAATTCGTGTCCCGCTTGCCGGTGGAGCTCCCTGGTCGAGAACCATTGTCGGAGAGGTTTCATTAAGCGACATAAGTTACATCGAATTTCATGCAGATACATGGGAATATGGGTTTGAGCTATGGCTCGACGGAGTCCGTTTTACCCCATTTGTAACATCAGCCGAAGAGATCAAGAATCAGGGAAAATGTAAGCTGACCTTGTTTCCTAACCCGGTTACCGAAGTTGCTGCTGTCACATTCACACTGAGCGCTGCGTCAGTAGTATTCATTGAATTGTTGAGTTGCTCGGGTGAACCGGTTGAAACATTGTCAAATGCCAGATTTACCGAAGGTTCACATACACTGACTATTGAAGCAGAAGGACTGACGCGCGGTATTTATCTGATTAAAATGAGCTACAACGAAGGTGCGGATACGGAAAAAATGGTGGTATTATAAGAACCATTACTATTCTGTAGCATTAAACACAAAATTACATTCGATTCATATTTGATTAATTTTGCGGCTTTCGAATTTCTGACATAATCATCAATCAAATGAAAAGTTATCTCCTTTTTTTACTTGTAGTGCTTGGATCACTTATTAGTACATCACTGGTATCCCAGGATAAATCATCCTTTTTTGATGCTGATGGCCGGCAATATATTGACGGACTTCCGGTATTTACTGATAAAGACCTTAAGGAATTTAAATCCATTCCTGAACTAAAATTGCCGGAAGAAGCCTTCCAGCGTGAACTTCCGGTAGTTGTTGATAATTCACAATTACCTTATTTCCGGCCAATTTTTAATCAGTCAAGCCTCGAATGTGGTCAGGCTGCAGGGGTGGGTTATTTATTTACCTATGAAATTGACCGCCTGAGGGATTTACCTGCCAATGTATCTAATAATCAGTACCCTACACATTTTGTGTTCAATTGGAGCAACAATGGCAATGGTAATGCAGCAGCATTTTTTGACAGCTGGAATATTCTTAAGGAAGTTGGGACTCCAACAGTTACAGAATATGGCGGAGCACTAAATACTGGCGGTGTATCCCGCTGGATGAGCGGATACGATTTATATTATCAGGCCATGCAAAACCGGATATGGGATTTTTACAAAATACCCCTGAATAACGGAGATGACCTTCAGGTGCTTAAGCAATGGATTGATAACCATGGCCAAGGGGAAGAAACTGGCGGTCTTGCTGTATTTTACGCCAATTTCATGAGTGTAAACCAAACACTTCCTCCCGGAACACCTGAGGCTGGAAAACATGTTCTAACCATACTGGGTACCTATGCCAACCACGGTCTTACCATTGTTGGCTATCACGATTCGATTCGATATGATATCAACAGCGACGGGCAATATACCAACCATCTTGATATCAACAATGATGGGACAGTTGATATTCTCGATTGGGAAATTGGCGGCGTAAAACTTGCCAATAGTTATGCGGCTACATCATGGGGAGATCAGGGATTTGCCTACCTGATGTACAGCGCTCTTTGCCGTCCGTTGCATCTTGGAGGTGTGTGGAACCGATCGGTGCATGTGGTCAAAGCAAAAGAAGAAACCAATCCAAAACTGACTTTCAAAGCCAAACTCACGCACAATATCCGAAATACGATAAAAGTAATGGTAGGTATTGCTGATGGATTTGGAGCTGAGCAGCCTGAGTTTGTTATGGAATATCCCATACTGAATTATCAGGGAGGGGAAATGTATATGCAGGGAGGAAGTACGCTGGAAGACAAAACCCTGGAATTTGGTCTTGATTTGTCTAACCTGTTGAGCCATATTGAGAGTGGCCAGGATGCAACTTTTTTCTTTATGGTAAACGAAAAAGACCCTACAAATGCAGGTAATGGAACGATTGATGAGCTTGTTCTTATGGATTATACTGACGGGCTGGTCGAGATACCCTGTCAGCAATCCAATGTGCCATTGATTCAAAATGGAACAACCATACTGAAAATAGACGCTAACATTACTTTTGATGCACCTGATGTTTTAATAGAAGCTCTTGATCCGGCCACAATTAACGAACCATACCAGTTTCAGATGATTGGGACAGGAGGCACTGAACCCTATCAGTGGAAAATCGGTCAGGATTATCTTATGCAAGCCAGTACGGATATATTTCCGGATTTCCCTGCAGAGCAAATTTATCCGACTAATCAAACTTCAGGATTTGCAACAAAATCCATAGATTTTGATTTTCCATTTTACGGGAAAATTTTCAATGAAATTTTTGTACACACCGACGGTTACCTTATGTTCACCGATGAACCATACCCATGGACTTTCCTGGTAGATGAGCTGGTGCTTTTTAAAAATCTCAGAAACATTTCGCCTTACATGTGTAAACCACTTGGGGTAGGTGGTACAGGAGGAATGTGGTACGATGGTGATGAGAATAAAGCTACGTTCCGATGGAAAGCAACTGAATATGGCACCAGCAATGTACTGAATTTTGCTGTTACACTTTACCCATCAGGTGTGATTGAATTTTATTACGGCGATTGCAATGCTTCCGCATGGAATAAATGGCACGGAGGAATTTCCGAAGGGAATGATTTTAACTACCGACTCCTCGAATTATCCAATACTTATAACCTGCAACCCAATACAAAAATCACTTTTGAACCAGTTTTTGATCTTTCTGAAATGAAAATTACCGAAGACGGGCTTTTTTACGGAACCCCAACCCATCCTTATGAAGCCGTCGAAATTGCTTTTTCGTTGAAAGATGCCAACGGTTTGAAAGGATCGAAAGTACTTCAGTTTTTTACTGACGGTATCAACAAAATTATCATCAAGGAAGTTGAGGCAACTGCCGGCAATGACCAGATCATCGAATATGGCGAAACAGTAATACTTACTGTCGAATTGCAAAATATCAGCGATGAAGTGATAAATACAACCGGAATGTTAATTTCCGGACAAAGTGAATTTATCACCCTGCTTGATGATACTGAGCCGTTGACAACTTTCCAGCCCGGCGAAACCAAAATATTGGAGGATGCTTTTTCATTTGATGTTTCATCTCAGGTACCAAACAATTACAATATTATTTTCGCAACTGAAATCTCTGCACCTGATGAGTCGTTTAACAGCCACATTTATCTTAAGGCTTATACGCCTGTGCTTGCTGTCGGGAATGTAATACTGGATGACGGAAACAATGGTTATCCCGAACCGGGTGAAACAGTTCAGGTTTCGATAACAATTCTAAACTCCGGCGGTGGTAAAGCTTTCAATTTATCGGGGTCTATTTCAACAGATGATCCTCTGATTACTATTGAACAGGGTACTTGGTCAACTGATTTGTTGCAGGGAAACAGCAGTGTAATGGCACAGTTCGAAATTTCCATTGACCCCGAAGCTCCTGTCGGTCATATTGGTCAGATCAATGTGAGTGCAACTGCTGATAACGGTTACAGTGCTGACGGTGCTTTTATGATTTCAGTCGGTTTTGTTGTTGAAGATTTTGAAACAGGTGATTTCACCAGTTATGATTGGGAATTCGGAGGAAATATGCCCTGGCTGATCAACGATCAGGATCCTTACGAAGGGCAATATTGTATGCAGTCAGGTGATATCGGTGATAATCAGTCAAGTTCGGTGAGTGTAACAATGAATGTACTGACTGATGGGGATATTAGTTTTTATTACAAAGTGTCAAGTGAAACCAATTATGATTATCTGACTTTTTCAATTGATGGCAACCCGATGGGCTCATGGGCGGGATCAATAGACTGGTCTGAAGCCACATATCCTGTTTCAGCTGGCGAAAGAATCTTTACATGGGTTTACAATAAAGATGTTTCACTATCCAACGGAAGTGATTGCGGCTGGATAGATTACATTGTTTTCCCGCCAAGTGCTCCTGAAGGATTGATGGTTTTTGCCGGTCCGGACCTTAGTATCTGCGAAAATGAAACACCGGAAATGCAGGCTGTGATCGTAAATGCTGAAACAATAACATGGACTACTTCCGGAGATGGTTTTTTCGATAATCCTTCTGCTGCTAATCCGGTTTACACTCCCGGCCAGGAAGACATTTCCTCAGGTCTGGCAGTGCTTACGCTGGTTGCTTACGATGATCTGGGAAATTCAATTTCCGATGACCTTAATCTGAATATATCCAGACTGCCTCAGGTGTTTGCCGGAGACGACGCAACAGTTTGTGTATCTCCTGAATTTTCGTTGAACGGAACTGCGCAATACACCAATAATTACAGTTGGTCAACCTCCGGTGATGGAACTTTTGCAAATGCAGGTCAGCTGGTTACCACTTATTTTCCGGGAGAAAATGATCTTGCCTCGGGGATGGTCATCCTCACATTGACCGGTGTTTCTGTTGCGCCCTGCACCGGCGAAATCGAAGATGATCTGGAAATATCTTTCCTTCCTTTGCCCGAAGTGACATTTGACACATTACCCGATTTTTGCCATAATTCCCCCGGATATGAATTAACTGAAGGATCTCCGGTTGGTGGAATTTATTCTGGACCAGGGGTTTCGAATGGATGGTTTTATCCTGAAGTTGCCGGAGTGGGAATTCATGAACTTACTTACACTTATACCGATGGGAACGGCTGTGAGAATTTTGCGATTCAGGAAGTATTTGTGGATGACTGCACCGGGATTTCTACTCATGAAAATTCCGGCATTTCAATTTTTCCAAATCCGGGTTCCGGCATGTTTACCGTTCAGTTTGAACAGAACATTTCGGGAATTTACCGCATTGAAGTATTCAACTCATACGGTCAGCGGGCTTACAGCAATGTAGCTGTGTTTGCTGTCAGTTCGTCAACCCAAACCCTTGATTTAACATCTCAGCCCGATGGTGTTTACTATTTGAAAATTACCGGCGGAGGTGCATCTGTTGCAGCTAAGCTGGTGGTGAAAAGGTAGGTGGGGATTTGATATTATTGATTGATGGCAATTGTACGTTATAATTGATCTCATGGTTTTTTCCATCGAGAAAGAAATTGAGTTGACAAACAAGGAATCAGTAGAGAGAAATTATGGATTGACTTTTGATTTTGTCAATCAGTTAATTGAAAAACCCGAAGCAATAGATAACTTTCCAGTTGAATTCAATCTGGAATTTATTGAAAAGGATTTGCCAAATGTTGAACAGTACCAGTCGTCTGAAAAGAGCTCCAAACTAAGGAAGAGACTGGTGAAAGTCAGGAATACATTTGATCTGTTTTGAGAAACATCAGTTATATCTTTATCACCTTCCTTGTTACAACCGACTTCCCGTTGTTCAAACTCAGGAAATAAATTCCTTTGTTAAGCGACTTCAGATTGATACCGAAGGACGGTTGGTTGAATTGCTGTCCGTGGGCTACTGCTTTGCCCATCAGATCATAAACTGTCCAGGTTATGGTTTCATGGCGCAGTCCGGTTTCTACAACCACTTCATCCTCAAAAGGGTTTGGAAAAACTTTTATTGAGAACGTTTCGGGAATGACTTCACTCACACCAAGCGACTCAATATAAAAATCCTTCACCTGCTGAATCCGTTCTTTCAGCAGCGTCACGCTGGAAAGGTTATCACCTTCATAATCCCTTGCAAATACCAGCGCAAAATCAAGTGTAAGGGTGTCGCCACTCAAGAAAGTTATCGGACCTGTAGTTACCAAGCCTCTCTTGTTTCCTGGTAATATCCCGGCCGATTTCTCAGTCCACCCCTCGTTGGTAACCGGATTGCCTGGGAAGGCATAGCTGACCGGTATCTCGCCACCGTGTCCGGTTCCGCCAAAAGTGAGCGGAGTGCCATCACGCCAGATGGATTTCATGTAGTTGTAGAACTCAATGGCATGTTGTGGAGGAGTTTGGTTTTCAGGTGATGGATGTACACTGCTATAGTAAAAATAGGTATAATGGACAAAAAGGAGGCTGTTTTTGAGTAGTTTTATTCAAGTGGACAAAAAGGAGGCTGTTTATTTTGTGGTACTTTCTAACTTATTGTTCTATTGCATTACATTTGCCAAATCAAGTGAAACGGAAGCAGGCTCTGCTGGAGAGCAACCTGCCAGGGATAAGCTTGACGGCTTTCAAAAA
>RZYY01000219.1 GCA_009930115.1 Sphingobacteriia bacterium
TGGTTCAATGTCCTCAAAAAGATAATCTCCGGCAGGGTTTGAAACTCCGTTTAAAGTTACGATAGCATCAGTTAGAGCATTTCCACCTTCATCTTCGACTTCAAAAGTGACATTATAACTGGCCGAGTACCCAAAGACTTTTACACTTTCGATTTCCCAAACCACTTCATAATAATCAGGTAAAAGCGGGAAATCAGCTGTAAAACTTAAATAAAGAGGATTTGTAGATTTTGAATTATCAAGTGAAAATTCCACGTATTCAAATTCTGCACTTTGATCTCCAGTAGTAAATTCACTTACAATACTCCAATTAATTCCATCTGAACTTTTTAGTATTTTACACGTAAAGCCTTCACTATAAGCATATAACCTATGATTAATCCCAAGTGTTACTTGTGACAGATTACCCTTTTCCAGGGGTGAAGTGATAAGATTTGCATTTCTTGCCATATCTCCAAAATAGTAGATAACTGTATGTGAAAAAGGATTCTGGAAAAAACTCCAGCCTTCCCCCTGGTTAACTACATTTTGCCAACCGGCGGGTAAACCGCTATCGAAACTCTCGTCGAGAATGTAGGTTGACATTCCGGTCATAACAACCTTGTTTGGATTACTCATCAATTTATTAACTGTGAGTTTGTTGTTTTCCGGGATAAAAGATTGTCCAAACAAATTCCCGCTAAGTAAAAACACAAGCAAGAACTTTGCAAAAAGTACTTTTTGTTTCATGATGATTTATTTTGATGATAATTTAAATTATAAAAATGCAAAATTAAGTTATCCTCATTAAGAAATTTCTCAGTACCAGTGTGTATTTGAGTCTTATTTTTTAATCCGTGCCAGTACTGATTTTATCCGTAAAATAGTAGATCATTTATTTTCACTGACCTAAATGAGTATTTTTGTTTTAAAAATTATCAGGTTTTAGAAAAGGTCAAGTGAATTTTTTTAAACTGTATATAATTAATCCGGCTTCCGTAGTTTCCCGGCATTGGTTTACATGGGAAATTTTTAAACAGAAATTCTTCATTTTTGCAAGAGGATTCTTTTTCTTGCCTTTCATTCTCATCATTTTTCTCACTTATTCTGGTAGCAATACTCTTTTTGCTTTAGGTAAAAAACAAAAGCCAGCAATTCAGAATTTTGATGATGACTGGAAAGTGGAATTTGATTCTCTGTTTGCTTTGGGAATTAATGTTTTGTACACCGATCCTGATAGTTCAAGAAACTTTGCATTGCAGGCCATCAGTCTTGCAAAGGATCAAAATTCATCCGAGCACATCAGGGCTTTGAATCTTTTAGGTGCAAGTTATAATGTTCAGTCTAATTTCACCAAAGCATTGGATGTTTATCAGGAAGCACTGGAAATTGCAGTGAATATTAAAGACACAACAAGAATTGCGAGTATATACAACAATGTAGGTATCGCCAATATGAAAATGGGCAATTATAATGAAGCGTTGGATTACCTGCTCAAATCCATGAGTTATTATGATAAAATCAATCAGGACCTGCTCCGATCCAGAACGATCAGCAATATTGGTTTACTCTACATGGAAATTAATAATTATGAGAAAGCGAAAACACATTTTCAGCAAGCCCTCGAAGGCTATAAAAAGCACAGCGACAGCGTAGCTATTGCTAATGCCTACACCAACACAGGAATATTATTTGCCAAAACCGGGCAAACCGATTCAGCATTTATTTATCTGGATAAAGCCATTGATCTCAATTACAGGATTAAAAATCAATACGGACTCTGTGTTGTGTTTGCAGGTAAGGCTAATGTTTTTAACGAGATTGGCGAAGCAGCCAATGCTATTGATTATTATACAAAAAGCCTCGATGTGGCTGAAGAGCTCAATCACTATTTTCAGAAAACCATAGCATTACAGGGACTTGCATCTGCTTATCTTGCCTATAACGAACCAGCAATGTCAATTGCGTTCGCCCAAAAAGCAATGGAGATAGCACGACTTGAAGGAAACGAAAAACTGATTACTGATCTTCACAAGACATTATCAGAAATTTATGAAGCAACAGGAGATTACGATAATGCCTTTAAACATTACAAAAGTTATATTGAAAAAGAAAAAGAGCTGATCAACCAAACCAAGTTGCATCAGATTTACAACCTGGAAATTGATTACCTCAATCAGACTAAGGCTATTCAGCAATTGAAAATACAGCAACAAAATCTCCTGATTAGCAAAAAAAACAACATTATTTTTTTCATAATCATTGCGTTTCTTTTAATCTTTGCAGGGGTATATTTGCTTTATCTGAATCATAATCATCGCAGAGAAGCTGCTCATCAGAAAGATATTCTGAATCTGACCGAAAAAAAGTCACGTGCAGCCATTGAAGCTGAATTGCAGGAACGGAGCAGGATAGGAAGAGAATTACACGATGGTTTGGGACAGATGCTTTCAGCTGTCCGATTGAACATAAGTGCAATTCAGCAGAAATCAACCCTGAGTGATTCAAGAAAAAAAGAATTGATTGACTTTGCCATTGAAAGCGTTGATAAAGCATTCAATGAACTAAGAGAAATTTCACACAATCTTGCTCAATCAGCACTTGCCGAAAAAGGCCTTACGGGTGCATTAAAAGAACTTGCAAATCAGGTCAATCAAAGTAAGCATATGCAAATGAAATTTGAAGCCTATGGCGTAAACGGCACCCTCGATAATCTTGTTGAAAACACCTTGTATCGTGCTGCACAGGAATTGCTTACTAATGCAATAAAACATGCAAATGCAACTACTTTTTCAGTTCAACTGATTAAAAGTAATTCGGAAATAACGCTTATGGTAGAAGATAATGGTAAGGGCTTTAATGCAGATCTTACCTTAATTTTACCGGGTGGCGGACTAAACAACATCAGGTCGCGGGTTGAAAACCTTAATGGACAGGTTTTTATTGATACTATGGAAAACAGGGGTTCAATTGTAACAATCGTAATACCCATCAAGAATGAACAACATACCAGAAAAACAGATTAAAGTATTGGTAATTGATGATCATCAATTAATCATTGACGGGATGAAATTTGTACTTCAGGATGAAGAAGATGTGGTTTTTGCTGGTGGTGCAGCAAGTATGGAGGAAGCTTTGATGTTTCTCAAAAACAATAATGTAGATGTTGTACTTGCTGATATCAGCATGCCAAAACATTCAGGGATTGAAATTACAAAGAAAATCAAAGAACTCTATCCTGGTATCCAGGTGCTTGCCCTGACCATGCACGAAGATATTTCGATGATATCAAAAATGGTTGATGCAGGTGCTTCCGGTTATATTCTGAAAAGAACAAATATGAATGAACTGATTGATGCAATTAAAGTGGCAGCATCAGGCGGGAAATACCTTAGTAGTGAAATACAAGCCATACTGATGGAAAATCTTGGTGGAAATACTGGTATTACAGTAATCCCGGATGACGCAACAGCACCACTCTCAGCCAGAGAGTTGGAAATTTTGAACCTGATAGCGAAAGAATTCAGTAATGAACAAATTGCTGAAAAACTTTTTATCAGCGAACGTACTGTGGAAACACACCGACGTAATATATTCACAAAAACAAAAACCAAAACTATTGTCGGATTGATTAAATACGCCATTAAAAACGGATTAATTAACCAGGAAAACGAAAACGGAGTTAAATCAGGCAATAACTTAAACCAATAATTATCAGTTTATCATGAAAAAATCTTTT
>RZYY01000220.1 GCA_009930115.1 Sphingobacteriia bacterium
ATGTAATACTACACGTTTCGTTAGGGTTTACCTTTCCATCATTATTTCCATTCAGATCAACTATTTCAGGTGCACCAACAGGCTCAATAAGTTCATCAGGCTGTATCACCTGCATTGTACCCTGAAAAGGAATAACATTCCCGCCTCGCACTGTTATCACTAAATCCTGTTCTTCCAGTACAGTAAGTTGCAAATTCAGGATTCCGTTTATATCGGTAGTATCGGTAGCAAAAATATCTTCACCGGTTACTACTATCTCAGCATTGGCAACCGGAGCGCCAGTCTCGCTGAAAGTTACCTCAAACTCAATTTGATCATCTCCTACCGGAACAGAAGCCGGATAATCAACATTCACATTTTTGGGAACTTCTTTCCAGATATGAATGCTTGGATCTCCGAGTGTGCAGAAAACTTTGTAATGATATTCAACGTAGTATTCATTCCCGAAAACATTGTACATATATAGTTTCCCACGTGCAAGTGCCTGACCCGGTGTATCCATTCCTTCCTGAAACATACCTACATAAATACCCTTGTCAATCCGATTATTATAAGTGGTATGGGTATTTGAGGTTGGACCGATAAAAGCACATGCTCCTCTGGGATTGGTGAGTGTCCCCATTTCAACCCATTCTTCACCAAAACAGTTGCCTCCCGAGGCATCAAACATGCCAACACCACAACCGATGCTGGTCACAAAAGTAAATTTCTGACCATTATTCAATGTGGAAACGTCAGAGGTCTGAAAGTCATAACAATTCGCATACCAGCCGTAATACCATCCTTCACCACGATAGTTAAGCCACCCGCGTCCTTCATTGATGGCTTCTTTAATATCAGAAAGCTCATAGGTACAATCACCTCCCCACCATGAGCCATCACTCATCATGGTATCAACAGAAAAGAAATTCCCGTAATCAAGCAATAGTGCTGTAGCGAAACGTTTGGTTTCTACCTGCGATTCATAATCATTATTAGAGCAGCAGGTAGCCGTTTTAAACCATAAAGTATCTTCAGTCCAGGGCGCTGTTTCGTAAAGCATGAATTTATTGATCATCACAGTCATCCGATAATCTTCCTGATTTGTAAAACGCCCGATCATCATTTCAGGAAAATAATCATTCCCTTCGATGGTTACGAAATACTCTTCCCATGCAAAAGTGTATCCGGGATAAGTAACCATTTTCTTGGGAAATACCCCGTTATCTCCAATTATGAGGATATAGGTCGGAGGATTCTCCCAGGTATTGTAAGCTTCAGTAATGTGATTTTTGACAATATCAGGATTTGATCCGTTAGCTCCGATGTCACTGAATTTTGTAATGTGAATATCTGTTCCGCTTTGTCGTTTCCAGTCAGCATAAATCTGAAAACTTTCGGTAAACTCGTCAGGCATTATACACAACATCACCTCATGTCCTTCTTCCCTACCCTGATAGTACTGTTGCAAAACTTCGTCATAATTAAAAATAAAACTCCTGTATAACTGCGCAAAGTCAGGAGAAATGGGCTTTTTTGGCGATGTTTTGGGATTAATTACCTCACCTTTACCAAATATTACTTTAACCGTTACTGATGAGTAAACCTGAAGCTCGGCACTCTCCGGAATGTAACGAACAGGAAAAATGGCAAGCCGTGAAATACGAAAATCCCGAAAAACAGATGGTTTATCCATTTCAGCCATCATAGATGGATATAAAACTTTGGAATTATAAGCATCAGAATGCTCAAGATAGGATGGTTCGGGCTCACCTTCCCACCAGGTTGGCCGTGCAGGTGGGATCAAAATTTCAGAAAAAGTAAAAACTGAACCTGTTTCGATGATTTCAACCGAAACTGCCGCCTGATCCGGAATTGCCAGCACCCTGGCAATGTATGGCAATTCTGGTTTCCCTTCTTCTAAAGTAAAACTTTCCTCTCCAGGGAAGCTAACCCTTTTGTATTTTTTATCTGTATTTTTTAAATCGTCCAATAAAAATCCGGACAGCTCAATTTTTATAACCGCACTATGGGCATCGCTCTGTAAAAGCTCTACTTTCGGGGGTACTTTAGCGGTTTGATTTTTTCCCAATGGGATCCATTCTGCCATGATGCTCAGCGGAATGAAAAAAAGAACAACAAGTGTTGAGAGTAAATGAGTCTTCATCTGATGTGATTTTTGATAAAAGTAAATTATTCGAAAAACAGAATTTTATGGTGAAAAGTAAATAATGAACGACATTTTTCAGACCAATGCTTATTCCACAAGTTGCCTGAATTTTTATAAATATTTAAAGGTTTTTTACTGAAAAAAAATCTCATAACCAAAACAGAAAAGCAAAATAAATAAGAAAATGGTTTTCATACAAAAAAAAAGAACCTAAGCATTCCGATTGTAACGTAAAACATTGAATATCTAGCACAAAAATAAATGAAAATTTTAATACCAAAGCACACAACACAAGACAGATTAATACCCAAATGTCCGGACTTAAAAAAAAACCGCCCAAAAGCATCGGGCGGTTAATTTGCTGAACAAACTTTATGCAAATATTAGTAACGCTTTCTGGGTCGGTAATGGGTATGTAAAAATTCATGTGCTTTATGGCTGTTAGGATCACCAAGAAAATCCTCATATAAACTGATTACCTCAGGATTTTCATGCGATTTACGTAAAGACATACTTTCGTCTTCTGCATAAATAGCCTCTGCTCTTTTTTGACGTATTTCCGGTGATGTGGGGATTGGCTGACCTCCGCCTCCTAAGCATCCACCAGGACAACCCATTATTTCGATGAAATGATAGTCTGCTTCACCTCTGCTGACTTTTTCCATAAGGATTTTAGCATTTGCCAGGCCATGAGCTACTGCAACTTTCAGGTTTACTCCTTCAAGGAAATTCCATTCAGGTTTAACACCGGTAATCGGTATCACTGCTTCTTTTACCCCTTCCATTCCTCTGACAGGAGTGATATTGAGATTATTAAAAGGAACTTCACGTCCAGTAACAATTTCATAGGCTGTGCGAAGTGCAGCTTCCATAACACCTCCTGTAGCACCAAAAATTACACCGGCACCGGTTGACTCACCGAGTATACTGTCATAATGTTCGTCATCCAGTTTTTCGAAATCAATGCCAGCCTGTCGGATCATCATTGCCAGTTCGCGTGTGGTGAGAACATAATCAACATCCTGATAGCCGCTGTCGCGCATTTCCGGTCTGTTGGATTCATATTTCTTGGCTGTGCAGGGCATAATTGATACTACGATCATGTCCTGAGCTTTAATGTTGATTTTATTGGCGTAATAGGTTTTGGCCAATGCTCCAAACATTTGTTGTGGTGATTTACAGGTTGAGAGATTATTCAACAATCCGGGAAACAAATGTTCCTGAAACTTGATCCAGCCGGGTGAGCAGGAAGTCATCATTGGCAGGGCAACTGATTCATCTTTATCAACTAAAACTTTTTTCAGTCTGGTAAGCAATTCATTTCCTTCTTCAATAATGGTAAGATCGGCAGAAAAATCGGTATCCAGTACTTTGTTAAATCCAAGACGTTTTAGCGCAGAGACCATTTTGCCGGTTACCCTCAGTCCCGGATCAAATCCAAGATCTTCGGCGAGTGCAATTCGCACAGCAGGAGCTGTTTGAACAACCACAAACTTGTTGGTATCATAAATTGCATCCCATACTTCCTCAATATAATTCCGC
>RZYY01000221.1 GCA_009930115.1 Sphingobacteriia bacterium
GTGTAGCTCAGCACCATATTTTCGTAATTACCCATATTTCCGGGATTTGTGAGTGTTATTTCAGCTACAAAGTCAGTTCCCTGCTTCATTTTGTAAATATCAACCAAAGACCCGTCCAATCCAGTATAATTGATTTTCATTTCCAGGTTCTTTGCTTCGGTTGAATCGCTTTCATAATCCGGTCGGCCGGTTGCTGTTATGGTGATGAAAACGTCCCCCTTTCCTGTGTTTTTAATTTTAAATGGTTTTTCTGAACCGCTTACTTTATCCAGATCAATAACAAACATTGGCCTGGCAGAGATTATGCTTTCTTTTTTTTCGCCGAGCGAGTAATCGAAAGAAATTTTATTATCAGTACCTGTCATCTGTGCAAATCGGGCAATGCTGTAAATCAAAAATGCTGCAGTCTGGGTGTTCAGGCTTTCTTCCTGGTAAGCTTCTGCCATGTGTTGAATGAGTTCAAATGCTGCTGATTTGTTGTTCATTAATACGTGGGTTTCGAGTATCATTGCCATGTCCCTCAGGGGTGATCCAAAAGTTTGGGCATAGCTGCCTTTTTCGCTGGTTTTCATTTTTGATAATCCGTTGATCAGTTCCTGTGCAGCTTCCGGCCGCCCTGCGAGCTGATAGGCTGCAGCAAGACGCCAGGTTGCGTTCTGAGACAGGTTTGAAAGTTCCCTCATTCTGTTCATTGCACTGAATGATGGCTTTCCCGCTAACGTCAATGCATAAAGCCGGTAAGCCTGTAATTGATGATTGTAAACCTTGTCATCCCATTTCAAGGGATCAAATTTAAGTGCCAGTGAAGTCTGGTGCTCCAGCCAGCCGTTCTTCAGCGATGAAGGAATTAGATAACCTTTTTGTTCGGCTAAAAACATAAAATGACCAGCATACACTGAACTCCACTCCGAAATATGCTGACTTCCGGGCCAATAGGCAAATTGCCCGTCCGGCATCCGGAACGATTGTAATCTCCTTATTGTGGCACGAATATTTCGATCTGACATGACTTGCTGCTTTTCAGTCAATTCCATGATTTCACTTAAATAAAGCTGAGGAAAAGCCGACGATATAACCTGTTCAAGACAGCCATACGGATAGGTCAGAAGGTATTGAAGGTTCTTTTCAAAATTAAAGGAAGGCAATCCTGAAACAGTGATTTTTCCCGAATTTGAACCTTCAATTCCGTGAAACCTGATGGCCATATCTTTTTCTACGCCTTCCGGGAGAATTACATTTTCAGTTGATGTTGTTAACGGGTTCGGATTAACCACATCAATTTCGACGGAAGCTCCTGCAGTTTCCTTTCCCGAATTGGCTCTGACATGAATACGTGCTATCCCGGACTTTTTGGCTGCCTTTAGTTTGAAATAGCAAATTTGTTCTCCGGTTTTGCTGAATGTCAACTGGTGCTGATTATCAACAGGAGCTTCTATCGGCCCCTCTGTTTCGATGCTTACAGTAACCTTGCTGATTTTGTTATCCATGCTGAAAACGCTGACAGGCAGAGTAACTTCTTCCTGAGGGCTTAGCATCCGCGGCAGGGTAGGAAGTACCATTAATGGCTGATTGACAGTAACATTTTTTTCGGCTGAGCCCCAGGCACTATTTTTCCCGGCAACAACCATTATTCTGACTTCTCCGATATAATTTGGCATTGTAAAAACATGTTCAGCTACGTTATCTGCTTTCAGCATGTATGGTCCTGAAAACAGAACTACTGGTTTGAAACGATTGGCTTTTTGGTTTTCGATCTCTGTCAGCACATCGTCACCACCTATGGCCAGAATCTTTTGTATTTGCCCGCCAAAAGCACCAAGAACATCATCAAACATATCCCATGTTTTAACACCCAGTGCTTCACGTGAGAAAAACGACTGCCAGGGATCGGGAGTTTTGAAACGGGTTAGCCCAAGTAATCCTTCATCCACTATTGCAATGGTGTAAGTCATAGCACGTCCTTCTTTTTCTGAAATAGTAACGGTGAATTTACTTTCAGGTCTGATTTTTTCCGGTGCTGTAATCTCCGGATGCAGAATTGTCTGCGGGTCTTCAACTAATACAGGAATCACGCCGTACATCCTGATTGGCAGATCGTTAGTGGTTTGTTGATGAGGTTGGATAAGCGTGATATACACATAAAAGTTTGGAGCCATTTCTGCGGTAATGTCAATATCAAAGGTAGTTTCACCTGCCTGGCAGTTGATCCACCAGGATTTTATTATATCCGAGCCCGTTTCCAGACTAATCATAGCACGTGAATTTTCAGATGAAGGGAAACTTAGGCTGGCTTTTTCGCCGGTAATATATTTTTCTTTGTCGGTTGTGAACGACAGCATTGTGGCGGCTGATGGGTTTTTTCTTCCGGTACGGCTGTAGGATGAGGGCCAGTCCACTTCAATTATCATTCCGGATGAGTGATGCCCTTCCGGATCAACCACCTGAACATAATATTGTCCCCAGTCAGGATAGTCAACTCTGAATGACAAACTGGCTTTTCCGTCAACCGTTTTGAAAGCACTTTCTCGGATCAGTTCTGAACCTTGCCCACTGACCCATGACGCAAGATTGTTACTACCAGAACCCCACCACCAGCGCCATGAGAGTTTATAAACTTTTAGCACGAGATTGGAGAGTGAGACAGGTTTGCCGGTGTAATTCACTGTTACCACTTCAATCTTGTGATCTTTGTTTGTTTCCAGAATACTTCCATGCGTATCAGTTCCTTTAACTTTCAACCCGACAAAATGTTTAAACGGCGCAAATGGCATAGTAAAGACATCAGTACTGAAGTCACCGCTTTTTTCGAAAACCCTGGTGGTAAAAACAGCATTCAGCATCCCTGGTGCCCAGGAGTTTTTTGGCATATTAAGCTGAAAAGTAGTTTCCCCTGAATTATTCAGCATGCCTTCATAAACAGCGTTTTCAACCGGATAAAAGCTTCTGGCAGGATCAGTAAAGGTAAATTGCTCAAATTTTTTAAAGACACGACCGGATTGCAGAAGCTTCATGGACACCTGTGCTTTTAGTTGTGCTGCCGGAGTACCATGCAGCCACCTTGACCTGAGTTTCACCGAATGGTCGCCGGTAGTAAGCAGGTCATGTGTAAAATTCAGCTCCATTTTCAGCCGGTTGGGTTTAACGTTTTCAATTTTCAGGCGGCGCTCAAATACTGCTCCTCCGACAGTCACTTTTGCTTTCCAGTTACCTGTTGGCGCTTCGGCTGATGTGGGTGTAATGAAAGTGTAAAAGTTATCTGTTCCTTCAGTTTTTACCTGTTTGTCGGCCAGATTCCCCCGGGCATCGAAAAGTTCAAAAAGTACCGGATGATTTGCAGGTAAACCCTGCTTAACATTTTCCATAACAAATGTGAGAAAAAGGGTGTCACCTGGCCGCCAGACTCCCCGCTCACCATAAATGAATCCTTTAATGCCTTTTTGGATTTCATTTCCCGAAACATCGAATCCGCTTAACGATAATGACGCACCGTTATCAACCCTCAGCCATGACTGTTGTCCGTCTTTGGAAGCAGCAATCAGATAGGGGGTGTTTTCCAGATCAATCATTGCAGTGCCGTCGGCTGATGTTGTAACTTCTCCGATTTTCTGTTGCTGGAAATTAAAAAAATCCACTTTTGCCCCGCCCATCGGCGCAGTGGTTATCAGATCGGTAACAGCTATAA
>RZYY01000063.1 GCA_009930115.1 Sphingobacteriia bacterium
ACCTCATCCACAAAAATCCAGGAGGGGTGTCCGGCGCCTTTGTGCCAGTCGGGACAAACACCCGGGTTCTTCCCGGTTACCCTGATAAATCTTGTTTGTATCGGAGTAAATTCCAGGGAAAAATCACGGGATTGAATAGTCCAGTCATCCGTTGCCACAGGATTAACTATTTTCCCAATAGTTCTGAAGTCCTTAGCGTCCTTTGAAACAGCATATTCCACAAATTCCGGCATAAAAATCCACGCATTGATATCCTGGAAGAAACCTGTAGTCAACCTGCTGATTTGCTTTTCCCTGCCCAGGTCAATTATTGCTTCAAGGTCAACTCCCTGGTAGCCCTGCCAGCGACCTGTGCGAAAGTCATTTTTCCCTCGCTGCCGGTCAATGAGTGCAACATCACCACCAGCGCTGTACTGCCTGACATAAGGATTTTTCAGGTTGATCGTCATGCCAGGTTCAATCCTGATAAATTCAGCTTCGATCAGGAAACTGTCTTCTTGTCCCTCTTTGGTAGCAAATGCCTCAATGATTGAGGTAGCTGAGATTGAAATTGGATTGGTATATGGCATAAAAACCTCATTTCTATTTCCTTTTATCCGCCATTTGATAAGAGTTTCAGGATCAACACATGCAAGTTCAATAGTTTGACTACCGGAAAAAACTGATGTACCACTTTTAATGAAAGGAACCGGTGTAATCAGTTGATCATCAATTTGTGACACAGGCAACTCTTCGGGAGCAGAGCCCCAATTTTTATTGGGTTTATTGCCCATTTCGAAAATCAAATAACCTCCTTCAGCAATCTGCTGATGAGTTAAATAAGTGTTTGACCATACGTGACCGTTAAAGGTTGCCGTTTGAATATATTTATTCTCTTTAGAGAGGTTTTTAGCTTCGATGACGAAGTCATGTCCGTTTTCGAGGTGAATGCTCACTTTTTCCAAAACCGGACTGCCTATAACATAAATTCCTGAACCAGGAGTTACCGGATAAAATCCCATGGCGCTGAGTACATACCAGGCAGACATTTGCCCGCAATCTTCATTACCACAAAGCCCGTCAGGATTATGGGTGTACAATTCATACATAATTTTGTGAACCAGTTCCTGGGTTTTCCATGGTTTCCCTGCATAATTGTACAAATAAGCCATATGATGACTTGGCTCGTTGCCGTGAGCATATTGTCCGATAAGACCTGTTATGTCAACCTGTTGCCTTCCTGTAGTTTGAGAACTTTCGGCAAACATTCGATCGAGTCGGGAAACAAGGCTATCCTGACCACCGAGCAGATTCATCATACCGGTAACATCCTGAGGGACATAAAAACTATACTGCCAGGCATTGGCTTCAGTATAATTAAAATTTACCTCTGCCGGATCAAATGGAGTAAACCAGGATTCATTGTTTTTTGCCCGCATGAATCCGGTTTGTGCATCGAATAAATTTTTATAATATTGAGCCCTGTTCAAAAAATCGTCATATTCTTCTTTCTTCCCCATTTCTTTGGCCATTTGGGCAATGCACCAATCATCATATGCATATTCAAGGGTTTTTGAAACAGATTCATGTTCTGAATTTGAAGGAATGTAACCTTTTTTCTGATAACTGTCAAGACCAAAATGTTCCCTGGTAGCACTTTTCATGCAGGCTTCCAGTGCAAGATGATCATCAAAATCCCTGATTCCACTCATGTAGGCATCAACAATGACGGGCACAGCATGATATCCGATCATGCAGTTGGTTTCGTTGGCAGCCAGTTCCCATACAGGAAGTAGCCCTCCCTGTTCATATTGCTTAAGCATAGTATTAACAAAATCGCCGGTCAGCTTTCGGTGTGTAATTGTAAGCAATGGATGCAAAGCTCTGAAAGTATCCCACAGCGAGAAAACAGTGTATATATTAAATTTCTCTGCAACATGAATATTCATGTCATGTCCGCGATATTTTCCATCAACATCGGTAAAAAGGTTTGGGGCTATCATTGCATGATAGAGAGCAGTATAAAAAACTGTTTTACGTTCATTATCATCAGTTTCTGCGTCAATCTTTGCCAATTGTTCTTCCCAGGCCTTATCAGCAGCGATCCTGACTTTTTGAAAATCCCAGCCGGTAATTTCCTTCTGACGATTTAGTTTTGCACCATCAACGCTAACTGCTGAAATACCGACTTTAACCAAAACTTCTTCTTTATCATTGGTTGTAAAATCTATCCACGCCTTGATATTCTTCCCCTGTGCAAATTGTAGTCCTTCTGAATTATTACCATTTACCGAAATGCCGTAACTTTTGAAAGGTTTTGAAAATTCGGCATTAAAAAACACCCATTGATCGTTTGCCCAGCCATCTGTTCGCCGGAGCCCTTCTATTTCAGTATCACTCACAAATTTTATCCATAGATCAAGAATGCGGTCGCTTGTAACTCCTTCGGTCAGTTCGATGATTACATGTGAATCATCAGATTTTGGGAAAGTATATTTATGTAGCCCTGCCCGCGGGGTGACTGTCAATTCGGCATTGATGTTATAATCCTTAAGTAAAACCTGGTAATAGCCCGGACTGGCTGATTCATTTTCATGATTGAATCGTGACCGATAACCTGAATCCGGATTTTCTTCAGTTCCTGGATCAAGCAGCACCTTCCCGACAACCGGCATAAACCGAATATCGCCATAATCACCAACGCCGGTACCACTCAGGTGGGTATGGCTAAAACCCATGATTGTACTGTCGGAGTAATGATAACCGGAACTCCCGTCCCAACTGTCCTTACGGGTGTCAGGGCTTAACTGAACCATACCAAAAGGTGTGGTCGCTCCCGGAAAGACATGACCATGCGCATCTGTTCCTATGAAAGGATCAACATAACCTGTTCGTGTGTCAGGAATCCTGGAACACGAAAAATTAATAAGCGCCAGTGAAACAAGTAAAAAAATCAACTTTTTCATTTTGTAATTATTTAAGTAATGGTAGATCGAGTTGCAATGAAGATTAAAAAGGAAAGTCATTAAAATCTATTTCTTTTTTGATTGCTTCGGTTTGAGGCATTTCAGCTTTTTTGTGGATGGGATTTCCATCAACATAAATGGCTTTGGGATCGGTCGGACAAGCATGCTCACAGGCACCACAGCCCACACATATCTCGTCATTCACTTCAGGAACAAAAAGTCCGTTACGGTGTTGCACCATTCTTACAGCCTGGGTGGGACAATGTTCTGCACAGGCACCACAGTCCGTTTTATCAGTGATAACTACACAGTTTCGTCTGACAAAATGAGCTATTCCAATCTGTATCTGTTTCTTTTCTTCATTATTTACACGAAGAATTGCACCTGTTGGACAAACCTGGCTACAAACCACACATTCGTAATTGCAAAAACTCACACTGTAATCAAGCCGGGGTTGCATCATCCCTTTCAGGCCATACTCCATAAAAGCCGGCACCAGTACCTGCTTTGGGCAGGCATTAATGCAAAGATGGCAGGCTGTACAAAGCGAGGTAAAATGCTCATGGCTGATTGAGCCGGGCGGTGACAATGGATGCTCACGAACTACAGGCACGGGTTCATGATGGTTACCCCTACCTCGCCCCTTCCCTCTTTGCTGATGTTTTTGCTCTGCCGATAGTAAGCGAACGCCGGGTATCAATGTAAGTATCGCTAACATACCTCCCAGAAGATAACGTCTCTTATGATCATGTGACACAATTTTTTCGGGCATTCTTTTCTTTCCTGCAATGCTAAAATGCACTCCCTGAGACCTGCATGCTGACAGGCAATTGAAACAACCTACACACCGTGACATGTCAACAGTGCGATTAACAGCATCTATGCACTCGGCTTTGCATTGCAGCGCACAAAGCCCACAACTGTTGCATTTTTCTTTATCAAGTTGTATCCGGAAAAACGATTTTCGCGAAAACAAGCTTAACATTGCACCCACAGGGCAGATAGTATTGCAGAAAAGTCGACCACGCCATGCTGACATTGCTGCAATAATCAAAAGAAACAAAGCAGCATAAGAAACTGCAAGCCATCTATAACCCTTAATTTCCACAGGTATTACTTTGTAGGTATTTTCATAGAGTGCAGCAATCTGGTTATTTACCCACATGTAAACCGGCCTGAACAAATTTGAAAAAATTTTCCCAAAATTGCTGTATGGATCAAGCAAATTCAGGAGCAGGGAATTACCAGCAACAAACAGCAGAACAGTAATTGCTAAAATGGAATACCTCAGCCAATTGTTTGGTTTACTGTATTTAAACCGGCGTTCTTTCTTTCGCGGTTTAAAAATCCGGGTAAAAACATCCTGCAAAGCACCCAGCGGACAGAGCGTTGAACAATAAACCCTGCCAAAAATGATGGTAAGCAAAACTAAAAATATCATGCTGACGACAGCAAATCCACCAAATACCAAAACACTAAGTACTGCAGGAGTTAATTGTAATCTTGTGATAAAATATACCCAGCTTTCAGGAAGGACATGTTTGAAATCCACAAAAATAAAGGCAAATAATAACAAAAAAACAACAGATAAAACAACCCTTATTTTTTTTAGCATGGTCAGACTGATTAAACTTTTATTCGGTTGATGTTCAATTTATTCAGATCAGTGGTGCCTACTCCAAGCTTTTCAGCCAAACCGATGTAATTTACTTCTTCGGGCTCAATTCCAAAAAGCAGAGCAGATGCGGTGTCCAAAGCAACCATATCTTCAGAAAGCATAAGGCTTTTCATTTCGACAACATCTTCTACCGAAACCCCTCTTGGACCATTGCGCAACATAACACGATACGCATCAACAATGTTGAGGTCGGGCTTTCGGTAAAATGTTCCAAAATCGGCAACGCACTGGTGCAGGTTGTTACGATGCCAGAACCGGCGATCCCAAACAACACCCATAAGATTCTTCAGTGAAACAGTCAGCCTGGCCGATCCATGATGTTTGAGAACAGGAACATTGATAAATACATCTGATTCCAATATTAATTCATGTACTTTGGTTGTTTTGAGATTTACACCTTTTACAACCGGCACTTCGTGATAATAACTTTCGGTATGCCCCGGAACAACCTGCCCTCCCGCATCCTTGACTGCCTGTTCAATACCACTGTTCTTGTAGCATAAGTCCCATTTATCGCAGGTATTATCAAATACATAAACCTGTTTGGCTCCGGCATTAAAACAATGTTCAACAAGTCGTTTAACAAGAAATGGATTGGTATTGCCTCCTCGTTCGGGAGTAACATCCCATCCGATATTGGGTTTTATCACCACCGTTTGCCCTTTTTTTACATATTTTCCTATTCCGCCTTGTGCTTTTATTGCCAAATCAAGCATTTGTGCAGGTTCTCCTCCCCTTACAGCTACCAGATCATAGGAATTATCACCCGCCTGTCCGCTGGCAAAAACCTTTTCAAATCCTGAAAATGAACCTATTCCACCTGCAATTATTCCTGCTCCAACTCCTTTGGTAATGAAAACTCTCCTCTTCATAAAATTTTTGATTTTGAGGGTGTAAAATTACATTAAAATCGGGCTTAATGGCCAGATTATCGCTTATTTAAAATGGATTTACAAAAAGAGGCTCCGGGTTTGCACAAGAATTTTAAACCATGTATAACAGAACTTTAAGGTGAATCCATGCGGTTTATTTCGATAAGGTACTCATGAAAATGTTGAACCATCCGTGCATCAATATTTTTGCGACATACTAAAGAGTATTTTTCCGTTTGACATATCCGAAATGTAGGAACGAAGACCAGTGTAAAAATTTTCTAGTGAAAAGACCTGCTGTATTCGCGTAGCCAGATTCTGCTGAACAAAAAGTTGCTGTATTTCTGAAGATATCTCCGAAAATTCTTTAGTGGATAAATTATTTAACCAGTCCCCCAAATTAAAACCCCGTAAAACTTTGTTTTTAAATATCACCTCCAAAGGATCAATCTGCCCTACACTCAAACCTGACAGGCCACCGTACAATATTACTTCTGATCCGTCCGGCATGGAATTTAAAATTTTCCCGGTCAACTCACCGCCAACTGCATCCAACGCTGCAGTGGTCCTGGTTTCGCAGGCAACATGTTTCAAATCATCAGCAAAATTCGGATGATTGATGTTGAGTACATATTGTGCTCCTTCATTTCTTAAAAGGTCAATGTGAGTTTCTTTACGCACCAGGTTAATTACTTTCAGATTGTTCAGCTTAGCAAAAAAACGGATAAACTGACCTATTTGTCCCATGGCAGCTGATTGTATCAAAGCTGTATGACCATTTTCAATAATATGATTTACCAGAGCATATGCAGTAAAAGGGTTAACAAACAGACAGGCAGCCTGTTCCGGAGGAATTTTTTCATTCACTTCAATGAAATCACTTAGACCGATTACAGCATATTCAGCCCAACTTCCGGAATCACCCTGGGCAAAAAAACTCACACGTTTGCCAGCCAAATTTTGTTGTAGGTTTTTCCCAACCCGCTCTATTAGGCCAGTCCCTTCAAAACCAGGTACAGCAGGCAAACTCTTTTTAATTTGATAACCTCCCCTTAGAAAAGCGATGTCAGAAGGGTTTACGGGTGCCATCTCCACTTTGACCAGTATTTCATTTTCACCAACCTCAGGCATAGTTGTTTCAGCCAGTCTGATGCCCTGCATTGCTCTTATCAGATTGGACTGATATGATTCGATGACCAGTGCTTTCATATTTCTTGATTTATATTAAATTTTTCGAAATCCTGCAGCAGTCTCTTTGTCTGCTGAAGAAGTTTTCGACCGAACGGCATCTTAATTTTTCCCAATTGTTCAAGGTATCTTACAATAAAAAAACCGTCCGGTCTGAACTCCGGACGGCTGATATCTTAAAAAATAAACCTATTATCGCAGCGGATATTTTTTGAAAATATCATGTGATTTCATTAAAATATCCACGTATTGCGAACGCTTATAGGCAAAAGGATCATTGATATTTTTTTTCGAGAGCTTTCCCTTAAAATCTTCAATGCTGGTATAGTTTTTCTTATCCATCCATGCATTGAGATCGTTGATCATATTAGTGATCTGACCAATCCCGTTTTTGTAAAGAGTTGTAACCACCTGCACTGCTGAAGCGCCGGCTAACAACAACTGGATCATATCAGAAGCTTTGAGGATTCCGGAATTGGCACAAACATCAGATTTTATGTTGCCATAAAGTGCTCCTGTAAAACGCAATGCAAGCCGGTGATCACCGTCATTGCTAAGGTACCATGGAAAGACAAGTTCCTCACGCTCAATATCAATGTCGGGTTGAAAAATCCTGTTAAAAAGAACAAATCCCTCAACTCCTGTTTCATCCATTCGCCCAATCACATTCAAAGGATTGGTGTAAAACGGACTTAGTTTTACGCTCACGGGAATGTTGACCGCATGTTTTACTTTTTGAAGAACAGCAATTTGCTGATCAGTAATGTCTTTACCCTGTTTTTTAATTTCGCGGGGAGCATCATAAAAGTTTAGCTCAAGAGCTGCAACACCTGTGGAAGCTAACTTTTCGGCATATTCAACCCAGGATACGTCATAAATACAATTCAAACTGGCAATTACCGGTATCTTCACTTTTTCCACCACTTTTCTGAGGTTTGTAAGATGCAGCTCGGGGCCTGCATGTTCAATCTTCGGGAAAAGAGAGACCATCTCTGCATTTCGTTCGTTGTATTCTTCCAGTTGATCGTCATGTTGCATGCGTTCAAGCTGGATTTGCTCTTCAAACAAAGATTTGAAAACAATAGCAGCAGCACCAGCATCTTCAATTTTCTGCACAGTGTTAAGATCAGTTACCAGATTGCTTGCTCCCACAATCACGGGGTTTTTCAACTTTAGTCCAAGATAGGTTGTTGATAAATCAGCCATTTTATTGATGTTTTTGGTGATACAATTTCTACATTTCAGTCTGACAAAAATAAAAAAAAACAATGAGCAGGCGATAAACGAATTTAAATACTTATTTGGATAAAATTTCATCCTGCTGCAGCTGATGCTCATCCGGATAAGTTTGAAAATTTTATACCTTTCCGAAGTAAAAAAGGAAATTCAGAATGTAAAAACTCTTGAGATGTTTGCCATAGCGTAAAGACAGATATAATCTAAACTCATTTTAAATAGCTGATAATGATGATGAATCACCTTTTAAAACATTAAGGTTTGTTAAAAATGAGTAATTTCGTGCCAAATTTACAAACGGTACTTACCGAAGTTAAACTATTGATATTATGACACAAAAGAAAAAATTTCTCACCTGTGATGGTAACTATGCAGCTTCACATGTTGCATACATGTTCAGTGAAATAGCTGCCATTTACCCTATTACACCATCCTCCACAATGGCCGAATACATTGACGAATGGGCCTCGCATGGACGTAAGAACATTTTCGGTGAAACTGTGAAAGTAACTGAAATGCAATCAGAAGGAGGTGCTTCCGGCGCATTACATGGTGCGCTGCAGGCTGGCACACTTGCCAGCACTTTTACTGCTTCTCAGGGCCTAATGCTGATGCTTCCAAACATGTACAAAATATCGGGCGAGCTTTTGCCGGGCGTTTTGCATGTCAGTGCCAGAAGCCTTGCTGCACAAGCCCTTTCGATCTTTGGCGATCACTCTGATGTAATGGCAGCACGCAATACCGGATTTGCCTTCCTGGCTACCGGTGGAGTCCAGGAAATAATGGACCTGGCTGGTATTGCACACCTTACAGCTATAAAATCCAGAATTCCTTTTGTTCACTTTTTTGATGGCTTTCGTACCTCACACGAAATACAGAAAGTTGAGTATTTCGAAAACGAAGACATGGCTAAACTGATTGATTGGGAAGCTTTACAGTCATTCAGAGATAACGCACTTAACCCTGAACATCCCGTTACACGTGGTACAGCTCAAAATCCAGATATTTATTTTCAGACACGCGAAGCTATCAATCGTTTCTATGATCCAATTCCCGATTTAGTGGAACATTACATGCAGGAAATCACCAAAATGACTGGGAGGGAATATCATCCTTTCACTTATTACGGAGCACCTGATGCCGAAAACGTTATCGTAGCCATGGGGTCAGTAACAACTACTATCAGAGAAACCGTTGATTATCTTGTTGACAAAGGTGAAAAGACAGGTTTATTAGTGGTACATCTTTACAGGCCTTTCTCAGAAAAATATTTCATGAAAGCTATGCCTAAATCCGTTAAGCGCATTGCCGTACTCGACCGGACCAAAGAACCCGGAGCAAACGGTGAGCCGCTTTATCTTGACATCAGAGACCTTTATTACAATAAGAAAAACGCTCCGGTAATTGTTGGCGGACGCTACGGACTTAGCTCCAAAGACACTACCCCGGCCATGATTCTTTCTGTATTTGAAAATCTCAAACTCCAAGAGCCCAAAAATCAATTTACCGTTGGTATTGTGGATGATGTGAAATTCACTTCTCTGCCTCTGTTACCAGAGGTCAGCATTGTACCAAAAGGCACCTTCGAAGGCAAATTTTACGGATTAGGTGCAGATGGTACTGTAGGAGCCAATAAAAATTCTATCAAAATCATCGGTGACAATACCGATAAGTATTGCCAGGCTTATTTTGCCTATGATTCAAAAAAATCTGGCGGAATCACTGTTTCCCATCTCCGCTTTGGGGATAAACCCATTTTGGCCTCCTACCTTGTAGGTACGCCCGATTTTGTGGCCTGTCATGTTCCGGCATATCTGGAAAAGTATGATATGCTCAAGGGATTGAAAAAAGGGGGTACTTTTCTTCTGAACAGCATCTGGGATACTGAAGAAACCAAAAACCGGCTTCCGGATCATATGAAAAAATATCTTGCCGACAACAACATACAGTTCTATATCATCAACGCAACCAAAATTGCTGATGAAATTGGTCTTGGCGGCAGAACAAATACCATCATGCAGTCGGCTTTCTTCAAAATTTCTAATGTTATTCCTTACGAACTGGCCGTTGAGCAGATGAAAAAATTTATCATCAAGAGCTTTAGCAGAAAAGGTGAAGACATAGTTAATATGAATTTTGCAGCAGTAGATCAGGGAGGAGAAGTTGAAAAAATTGAAGTACCAAAAGAATGGTCAAACCTGAAACTACACAAAGTTACCGATGAACGCAACATTCCAGATTTCATTAAAAACGTGGTAGAACCCATAAATGCTCAAAAAGGCGATGACCTTCCAGTAAGTGCTTTCACCGGACGGGAAGACGGAACTTTCCCTCCCGGAACAACCCAATACGAAAAACGAGGAGTTGCCGTCCATGTTCCCGAATGGATTCCCGAAAGCTGCATTCAGTGTAACCTTTGTGCTTATGTTTGCCCTCACGCCTGTATCCGTCCGTTCCTTCTCAATGAAGATGAAATGGCCAAAGCACCCGAAGGAATGAAAACGCTGAAAGCCATTCCAAAAACTTTTGAAGGCCTCCAGTACAGAATGCAGATCAGTCCGTTGGATTGCACTGGCTGCGGTAACTGCATTGATGTTTGCCCAACCAAAACAGTTTCACTTGTGATGAAAACACTCGAATCACAAATGCATGAACAGGATTATTGGGATTTTATGGTAAACAATGTCACCTACAAAGACAATATTGTAGAAAAGGACAAGTCAGTTAAAAACAGTCAGTTTGCCCGGCCACTTTTTGAATTTTCAGGAGCCTGCGCCGGATGTGGCGAAACACCATATATCAAACTGATTACTCAGCTGTACGGTGACCGGATGATGATTTCAAATGCAACAGGCTGTTCTTCCATTTATGGTGGTTCAGCTCCTTCAACACCTTATTGTACCAACGCCGAAGGGAAAGGACCCGCCTGGGCAAATTCACTTTTTGAAGACAATGCTGAATATGGTTTCGGTATGATGCTCGGGGTTAATAAAATGCGCCAGCGCCTTTCCGAAAAAATGAAAAATGCTCTTAGCAACGGGCTTCCTGAAGAAATGAAGGAAGCATTTAACCTGTGGCTCGAAAATATCAATCACGGAGAAGGTTCAAAAACAGCTTCTGCAAAAGTTATAACAGCATGTAAAAATTCTGACCTTCAGGTAGCAAAAGAGATTCTCAGTCTGGAACAATATCTGATCAAGAAATCAGTATGGGCATTTGGCGGTGACGGATGGGCTTATGACATTGGCTATGGCGGTCTTGACCACGTTTTGGCTTCTGGAGAAGATATCAACATACTTGTACTTGATACTGAAGTTTATTCAAATACCGGAGGACAAGCTTCAAAATCTACTCCCGTTGGCGCTGTTGCAAAATTTGCAGCCTCAGGGAAAAAAACCCGCAAAAAAGACCTGGGTGCCATGGCAATGACTTACGGGTATGTTTATGTTGCTCAGGTAGCGATGGGAGCCAACCAATCACAGTACCTCAAAGCACTCAGAGAAGCTGAATCTTATCCGGGACCTTCACTCATCATTGCCTACTCCCCTTGTATCAATCATGGTTTACGGGCAGGCATGGGTAAAGCTCAGGAAGAAGCAAAACGTGCTGTTGAATCTGGTTACTGGCATTTGTACCGATACAACCCAACTTTGGAAGAAGAAGGAAAAAATCCTTTCCAGCTTGATTCAAAAGAACCTGACTGGAGCAAATTCCAGGATTTCCTCACCGGTGAAGTAAGATACTCCTCGTTGAGACTTGCCTTCCCGGAAGAAGCTGAAATTCTTAGTAAAGAAGCCCTGAAAAATGCAAAATGGCGCTATGAAAGTTACAAGCGACTTGCAGCAATGGATTTTTCCGTCAGGGAATAATGAATAAATCTTCCATTAAGTATTTTGAAACCCTGCAAATTGAAATGACTTCATTCAGTTTGCAGGGTTTTTCTTATGCATAGCACTAATCTCTGAAAGATACCGCTGATTTATGGTAACTGTCCTAGAAATCATTTTTTGATAGGAAAGTCAATTATTCGGAAACACTACTACCGACAAAAAATATAAGATTTCTCAACGCCGGCTTGTGGTTCGAAATGACGAAGGTTTCAAGGGTTTTGGTGGTGGAATGGGTAGGCGGCGGAGAGGAATCTCCTCCACATTTTTCTACCTTTTTTTAATTTTGTCGGTCAATAGTGATTCGATAACCAAAAATGATGGTGATGTGCCCTTTGATCTTTATTAACCCAATGAGCAACAAATGGTAATAAAAAAACCAGTTAACCGAACAATAGCCTAAAAACCTCTTCAATTCGCGAAACCGGAATAATTGAAATTTCTGGTTTCTGGATATCAGATTTCTTGAACCCATATCCTGAAACAAAGATTTTTTCAAATCCCAGTTTGGCTGCTTCACCAATACGTTGTCCAATACGATTGACACCACGAATTTCTCCCGAAAGGCCAACTTCGGCAGCAAAGCACACTTTTGGATTAACAGGAATATCTTCACTGGAAGAAAGAATTGCACAGACAACGGCGAGATCAGTTGCCGGATCGTCAACACGAATTCCACCGGCAATATTTAAAAAAACATCTTTATGTGCCAATCTGAAACCAGCTCGTTTTTCCAGAACTGCGAGCAACATATTAAGGCGTCGGGCATCAAAACCAGTCGCTGAACGTTGTGGTACACCATAAGCTGCAGTGCTGACCAATGCCTGCGTTTCGATAAGCATTGGTCTCAAACCTTCGATTGTAGCAGCAATAGCAATCCCACTGAGATTTTCATCACGCTGAGAAAGTAATAATTCAGAAGGATTGTTTACTTGTCTCAATCCTGTATCATGCATTTCATAAATACCAATTTCCTGAGCTGAGCCAAATCTGTTTTTAACAGCACGCAGAATTCTGTACCCGTAATTTCTGTCGCCTTCAAAATAAAGTACTGTGTCAACTATATGTTCCAGAATTTTAGGACCAGCTATGTTCCCGTCTTTTGTAATATGACCGACAAGAAACACAGGAATATTATTCAACTTTGCATATTTCTGCAATTGATTGGTACATTCCCTGATCTGTGATACACTCCCGGCCGACGATTCAATCATTGAGGTAGAAAGTGTCTGTATCGAATCAATGATAATAACTTCAGGTTTCACATTTTCAATCTGGATAAGGATTTCCTCCAGCGATGTTTCAGAAAATACAAAACAATGTTCACTTATATTACCCAATCGTTCAGCACGTAGTTTGATTTGCTGATCACTTTCTTCACCTGAAACATACAGTACAGTGGATGATGAAAGCTGCAATGCCAGTTGCAGCATCAGTGTTGATTTTCCAATACCTGGTTCACCACCAACAAGAATTACCGACCCGGTAACCAATCCTCCGCCAAGTACACGGTTTAGCTCTTTATCGCGGGTATCCATGCGGGTTTCTTCGCCTGCTTCGATTGAGGAAAAAAGTTTTGGTTTATTTCGCAAAAGTCCGGTCCTGTCAGCAATTCCTGCAGGATTGTTTTTTACAACCAATTCTTCGACAAATGAATTCCATGCACCACACGACGGACACTTACCAATCCATTTTGGGGACTGGTAACCACAATTCTGACAAAAAAAGACTGTTTTGGTTTTGGCCATCATTTCCTGTTTTTACACAAACCGGTAATGAATATCAATAATTTTTACAAGGATAATCAAAAAACATATCCTATTTTACATTTCTCTTATTTTGTCGATAATTTCAGAGGTTGAGTATCCATCGAGATAATCCACGGTAATTACTTCGCCACCATATTCTTTCACAACATCGTAACCAACAATAGTTTCAGGGCTGTAATCACTGCCTTTGACCAGCACATCCGGTTGAATCAGTTTAATCAGATCGTAAGGGGTATCCTGATCAAAAAGCACTACAGCATCAATAAACCGTAGTGAGGCAAGTATCAATGCCCTGGAACGCTCATCAAGCACCGGCCTGCCTTTACCTTTCAGCCTGGTAATTGATGCATCGGTATTTAAACCAATAATCAGAACATCTCCTTTTTCGGCAGCATTGGTCAGATAATCAATATGTCCCTGATGCAACAAATCGAAGCAACCATTTGTAAAAACAATTTTCTGTTCATGAAATCTCCAATAAGCCAGCATGTAGGATAATTTATTCCAACTGGTAAAAATACGGGATTCGATAAATTCAAGTTTTTGCATAATTCTCATTTTTATTAAAAACAGGTAATAAAACCAGTGAAAGTAAACCGACTATAACTATCATCAGTGTTTGAGCCGTCCAGCCCAGCCATCCCAAAGCATATCCATATGTAGTCGAAATATCATACAGAATCAGTGTTTCAGCAATAATCAGCGGATAAATACCTATTCCACCCTGTACGACCATAATTCCGATTGAACCGAACATGAGTAATGACAGTGCAGCATCAAAACCGAGATGGCTTGTTTGTGGCATTGCAAAAAAACAAACATAAATCATCAGATAATACAGTAACCAGATCATAAAACTTTGAAAGACAAAAATTAAAGGTCGTTTGATCCTGGTTACTGCCCAGAGTCCATGCCAGAAGCCACTAATCAATTCTTTAATCACTTTATAGATTCTGTAATGCCGGATTTTTTTTCTTATTCCCAGAAAAATAAGCAGCAAAACAACAACAATACCAAGAATGATTAATAAGAGAAATCCGGCACTGTTTTCAATCTGAAAACGACTGGCGAGTGGCTGGTACACTCTTTTATCAAAATACTCTCCGAGTTTGTCGTAAAAAATGATCAGGTTGATGGTAAACAAAATAAAAAACACCAACAGATCAAGACTCCTTTCAACAAGCACTGTTCCAAAGGATTTGGCAATTGGAATTTTCTCGTACTTATTGAGAACACCGCAGCGTGTAACTTCTCCTAACCGGGGAACCGCTGTGTTGGCCAGGTAGCCAACCATAACAGCAAAAAACGTATTTTTAATTTTTGGGTGATACCCCATAGGTTCAAGCAGGCTGTTCCAGCGATAAGATCTCACAATATGACTGAAAACGCCAAGAAAGATTGAAAGAATAATCCAGAAATAATTGGCACTGATAAAGGATTCCCAGATGTCATTTTTTTGATCAGGGGTCAGCTTGTGCAAAAAAATCCAGATAAAGAAAATACCTATCGCAAGGAAAAAGAGTATTTTGAATGCAGTAGCTAAATTCCTTTTCAAGGCTAACCTAGTTTATTATTATGATCTGGAAAAATTATATGAGGTTTAAAAGATTTTGCAAGTTCAAAATCCATGGAGGCATACGAAACAATAATTGCCAGGTCGCCGGGATGGACTTTACGTGCTGCAGCTCCATTAAGCGCAATAATGCCTGAACCGCGCTGACCAGTGATTACATATGTTTCAAAGCGCTCACCATTGGAAATGTTGTACACATGTACTTTTTCATTTTCTATCAGGTTTGCGGCATTCATCAGGTCCTCATCGATGGTGATACTACCGATATAATTTAGGTTTGCCTCTGTAATGGTAGCCCTGTGAATTTTCGATTTTAAGACTTCAATTTGCATTTCAATAGCAAAACTATTAATAAATTAAAATATTATCAATTAATCTAATTTTTCCGTTGTAAACAGCTGCACAAGCAATAATACTGCTGTGACCACTCCATGATTGTACCGGCAAAAGTGTTTCTGCATCAACAATTTCGACATATTCGACATTCAAATGCTCATATTTGTTCAACTTTGAAACAGCCAGTTCAGCTAACTCCTGAACAGCTATCTTGCCTGCATTTTCTTTAATAAGGCAGCGGCGTGGATTGTTTTGGGCAAATGACAAAACCTTTCCGAAAATGTCGGTTTGGTAGTATGGCGATTCTTGGTTGGAAATGAAGTACCCGATTAGAGTTTTATTTTTCAAAACTACTTTCTCGAAACCTGTTTGTCGGGCTTTTCGCCTGAACTCAATTGCATTGAGCAACCCTTTTGTTTCCAAAGGAAGTGGTCCGAACCTATCGTTTAGCTGGGCTTCGAATTCCGCAAGCCCATTTTCATCGTCAATAGAATCAAGCTCTTTATACAAAAAGAGCCTTTCCTCAACATTAGACACATAGTCGGATGGGATAAGAAGCTCGAGGTCGGTTTCGAGCAGGCACTCGGTGGGTAATTTTGCCCTTTCTTCAATCTCCTTGCTAAACAAATCCTTGAACTCTGTTTCTTTTAGCTCTATTATTGCTTCATCGAGAATTTTTTGATACATTTCCAAGCCAACCTCAGCAATGAATCCGCTTTGCTCTCCACCAAGCAAATTTCCTGCACCCCTAATGTCGAGGTCGCGCATTGCAATGTTTAAACCGCTGCCCAAGGCCGAGAATTCTTCAATGGCACGCAGCCTTTTCCTTGCCTCTTCGCTAAGCGTGCTGGTTGGAGGTGTAAACAAGTAGCAAAATGCCTTCTTGTTGGTTCGTCCAACCCTTCCGCGCATCTGGTGCAGGTCGCTCAGCCCAAAATGATGTGCATTGTTTATGATTATTGTGTTAGCGTTGGGTATATCCAGCCCCGACTCAATAATGGTTGTTGCTACCAGCACGTCGTAGTCACCATTTATAAAGTCAACCATAGTTTTTTCAAGGGTCTCGCCATCCATTTGTCCGTGACCAATTGCCACCGATGCATCCGGACAAAGTGTTTGTATTATTCTGGCAACTTCAGTGATGTTTTGTACCCTGTTGTGAATGAAAAACACCTGGCCTCCCCGCGCCAGTTCGTTGTTTATGGCATCGCGGATAAGTTCCTTGTTAAATATGTGCAACTCCGTAACAATGGGGTAACGATTTGGCGGCGGGGTGTTTATTTGAGAAAAATCTCTTGCCCCCATCAGCGAGAATTGCAATGTGCGCGGTATGGGTG
>RZYY01000003.1 GCA_009930115.1 Sphingobacteriia bacterium
CTTAAAAATACCCGCCATTGTGTCAATTCCATCTCTCTGGATTTTATCCCCGATCTGAAATCGGTAAAAACGGACAGAGCAATACTGGCTTCCGGTTGTTTCTGGGGTGTTGAATTCCATCTTAAACGGGAAAAAGGAGTAATTGAGACTACTGCAGGTTATACCGGCGGTCATGTTGTCAATCCTACCTATGAGCAGGTATGTACCGGAAAAACAGGCCATGCCGAAGCTGTGGAGGTAATCTTTGATTCCGGGGAAACCAGTTACGAAGCACTTCTGAAAGTATATTTTGAAACTCATGATTTTACCCAGATTGGTGGTCAGGGGCCGGATATTGGCGACCAATACCGTTCCGTGATTTTTTACCTGAACGATGAGCAAAAATCAATAGCCGAAAAACTAATCAGGATGCTTCAGGAAAAGGGATACAAAGTTGCAACCAAACTGGAAAAGGCTTCTGAGTTTTATCCTGCCGAAAACTATCATCAGGATTATTATGACAAAACCGGAGGGAATCCATATTGTCATATAAGAAAAAAGGTGTTTTAAGTTTAGTGTATGGCTTGATTAGCGGTTATTGTACTGATTCATTGTAGATTGTGTGCCTGAAAGTACAAAATTTTTAATCATTTCGACGGCAACAGGAATTTTTTCAAGCATAATTTTTTCTTCAGCTTTGGTCCATTTGCCAAGCACATATTCCACCTGAAAACCTCTGGCGAAGTCTTTTCCTATACCTATCCTTAGTCTTGCAAAATCGCTGTGCCCTAATGTATCGATGATATGATTCAGGCCGTTGTGACTTCCTCCGCTTCCTTTTGGACGCAAACGGAGTACACCGGTATCGAGGTCAATATCATCGGAAACAACCAACAGGTTTTCGACGGGTATTTTTTCTTTATCAAGCCAGTATTTCACAGCTTTGCCGCTCAGGTTCATGTATGTGGTTGGTTTAATCAGCAGCAATTGTTTGCCTTTTAGTTTTGCTTCTGCCAGGCTTGCATAGCGTTGTGTGATGTAAGAGGTTTTAAGTTCCGATGCCAGGGCATCCAAAACAATGAAACCAATATTATGACGGGTGTTTGCATACTCATCGCCGATATTACCAAGTCCGGTTAAGAGATATTTCATGCAGGTCTGAATTGAAAAAAGGCACAAAGTCAGTAAATGCTTCGTGCCTTTTTAAAAAAAAATTTATTTGTTTTGTTTGTTCTATGCGTTTTCGGCCGGAGCTTTAGGTTCTGCTGCTGGTTCTTCTTCTTCTGCAACGGCTCTTGCACTCTTAACTGCAGCAATGATGGAACTTGGCGGATCGAGAAATTCGATGTTTTCTGTTTTCATATCCATCACTTTGATTGATTCGTTGATGTTGAGATTGGTGATATCAACCTGAATTTCATCAGGCAGGTATTTCGGTAGTCCTTTAACTTTGAGTTTACGGTACTTGCGCACCAGTTTACCGCCTCTCAGCACTCCTTTTGAAGTTCCGGTCAGGTTGATCGGAACGGAAATAGCCACGGATTTGTTGTCAAAAATTTCAAGGAAGTCAACATGCAGGATGTTGTCGGTAACCGGGTGGTATTGTACATCTTTAAGAACGGAGTTGTAATTTTTTCCTGCGATGTTCAGATTAATAATGTAAGTGTTTGGAGTGAAGATCACATCCTTAAAGCTTTTTTCGGGAACAGAAAAATGAATTTGTTTTTCCCCGCCATATAACACACAGGGCACATTCCCTTCACTGCGCTGTTTTTTAGCATCTTTTTTCCCTACGTTCTCTCTTGGAGAACCGCTCATTGATACTGTTTTCATGTTTAAAAAAATTTGTTAATTAAAAAGTGTTTAAAGTATGATTGAAAAACCAAAATGTGTACTGATGGATTTGTTTTTATGTATTCGTTTAATAACATCTGCAAAGATACTTGCGGTGGATAAAACACGAATTTTGCCGGTTTGTTCGCGATTCAGGGTATCGGTAACAAGAACTTCTGTGAGGGCAGATTTTTCGATTCTTTCGAAAGCACTACCTGAAAAGACAGGATGTGTACAGGCTGCTCTCACGCTGCTGGCGCCCATGTCCATCATCAGGTCGGCAGCTTTGGTGATGGTCCCGGCAGTATCAATAATATCGTCAACCAGGACTATATCTTTGCCTTTGACGTCTCCTATGATTCTGATAGAGTCCACTTCGTTGGCAACTTTTCGGTGCTTGAAGCAGATTACCAGGTCGGTATTGAGAAATTTGGCGTATGCTGCTGCTCTTTTTGTGCCCCCTGTATCCGGTGAGGCCATGGTGAGATTTGGCAGGTTCATTTCTTTGAGGAAAGGAATGAAAATGGAGGAAGCATACATATGATCCACGGGAATGTCAACAAAACCCTGTATCTGATCTGAGTGAAGGTCCATGGTGATGATGCGGTCAACGCCGGCTGCTACCAGCAGGTTGGTCATCAATTTTGCACCGATGCTTACACGGGGTTTGTCCTTTCGGTCCTGTCTGGCAAAACCAAAATACGGAATCAGAGCGACTACCCGCTTGGCTGACGCGCGTTTGGCTGCATCAATCAGTAATAAAAGTTCCAGAATATTATCGGCGGGAGGATTTGTTGACTGAACCAAAAAAACATCAGTTCCTCTGATTGTTTCTTCGAAGCAAGGCTGATATTCACCATCCATAAAGTGATTGATCGTCACTTTACCAAGCTCTTTACCAAAATGTCCGGCTATTTTTTCTGCCAGATATTTCGAACTGTCGCCGGAGAAAATGTTGACATTCGCTGCCATTTGTCTGAGATTTTTTGATTCATTTTTCAGCCGCGAAAGTACAACAATTAATTTTGAAGGATGAAAATTTAAGACGGAAAATCCTTTTCTTAACAAGAAATTAATACTTTTGCACCCGAAAATCAACTCTGGCCATGGCTGATGTCATTTCAACGAGTTCATTTTTTTGAAAAATTTTACAAGCCCGAGTGGCGGAACAGGTAGACGCGTTGGTCTCAAAAACCAATGAGCTTTGCTCGTACCGGTTCGATTCCGGTCTCGGGTACTTACTCAAACCCTGCATATGTTTTTTATATGCAGGGTTTTTTTTGTAAAAAAGGTCGAATAGGCATTTTTATCTAATAAGAAAAAGCTGTTTCAGGATATGGGTTTTTCGCTGAAAACATTCGTAACATCCTGAAACAGCTTTAAGTCAGTGATTTTTAAGATTACATGACAACTACTTTTTTAAGTACATCCATGTCAGCATTTTTGATCCGGATGAAATAAACTCCTTTTTCCAAATCTGAAATGTTGATAGTTGTTTGGTCAGACAAATTCATTTCTTTACAGGTTCTGCCTTCCATGCCGGTGATTTGAATCAAAACCGGCCATTTTGCAATTCCCGCAAGTTTGATAATATCTTTTGCCGGATTAGGATGGATGGTAACAGGATTTTCTTGTGTTTCATCAATTCCTGTTATTATTGTCATACTGGTGATCTTTGATATACCTTCGCTTTCATAATCAGATTGATTGGGGTAAGCAGGATCATACACTCCAAAAATTTCGGCTGGCGAAATAGCTTCATTATCAAGCCAGAGCTCTATTTCTTCACCGTCCTGATATCCAGTTACACCTGTTGCTGTTGAATCATTTCCAAACACTACCAAGACATGATTAACATTAGGGTCTGTAATTACAACCTTTCCAAAAGATTGCCACCCAGGCTGTCCTGCCATGATGGTATCACCGGGAAGGACAGGAAAGTTTGCGCCAAGCAATGCATCACTGGTAATAAGAATCAGATGTGAATTTCCGGTTGGTACATAATAATCGCCGGATGGTTTTTGCGGAGCAACAGTTTTGGAGATCGGGAAGTTAATATTTGCTGCTTCGTTCATCTTCAGAAGGTAGCTTTTGCCGGTTTGCAAAAATTCGAGGGTCATAACTTCTGCTTCTGGCCAATAAACCTGGGTACCTGCAATTTCTTTTGCAACAGTCAAATTATTGCCCAGCGGAGCAAACAGTTCGTCAGCAGCAACATCATATTCGCTGATAACCGGGATGAGGTTCCAACCTTCCTCAAGCGAGAGGGTGCGGTTCACCAGATCATAACCCGAGACTTCGAGTGTTACACTTTCTGAAACTTTTATTTTATAACCGGAATGAACATTCCAAAGCCCGAGGGTATTTATTCCGGCTTCCGGCCAGTAGGCACCTTCCATGCTTTGAACTATTACAAGCTTATCGGAGATGGAAGCAAAAATATTTTCAAACTGACTTTCAGCAGGCAGCAAATAGATTGAAAAGCCGCTCCAGCCTTCAGGAATCGTAATCATTTGCTGCATCAATGGCGGCATTTCGCCGGCTATGGGCGGGAAGGTGATATAGTCGATCCATCCGCAATCCTGGCCGTTTGCAGCGGATTGATCCTTTTGGTAAACCCATTTAAATGTCCGTTCACCCTGTGTAACAGAATAGACTACTTCAGTCCAGTTTACTTCGCCGGCCCATTGCTCTTCGAGCTGATCATCAATGTAGAAATTGAGGTAATCATAATCAGGTTCGGAGGATACTTTTAGGTAAAACGATATTTCTCCGTCAGCAACAACATCGAGGGTGATTTCAAGTGTTGTCTGCGAGTTGTTTCCAATACTTCCTGATTTTGCCGAATAAATACCTTCAAAGGCTTCTTCATTGGTAACAGCCCAGTTGGCATTACCCGAAGTTTCCCAGTCGTACTGGCTAAAATCGCCTGTTTCGAAATCTTCGATCGAAATGCCGACAGCCAAATTGATTTCAAAAGTATAGGTAAAACTATTACCGTTTGATTCGCAGTTTATTGTCAGTTCTATTGGAATGACGTGACCGATTGGTGTTGCTGCATCCACGCTCAGGCCGAACATAATTTCATCAGCTTCGCCGGCTGCCAGTGTAGCCAAAGTAGCTGAACCATTGTTAATCACAGTATAAATATCAGTGGTTGTTATTGTGGCTGTGAGATCAGTAACATCAAACAGTCCTTTGTTGCTGATTTCAATTTCAGTTTCAATGGTTTCACCCGGATCAATATTTCCGTTGTTATTTCCGTTTGGATCTAATATCTGAATACTTCCGGTTTCGATAGAGTAAGCGGTTACCGTCAATCCTTTAATACAAAAATTTCCTGAATTCTGAAATCCTGACGGGTCGTCGTAATCATAGAAATCGTGCCATTCTCCGTTTTCGAAGTAATAACTTTCGTCGGGACTGGCAGTTGAGTTAACAATGGATTTTGTTGCAGCCCCGAGCAGTACGGGCACATCGGAGGTACGATCGTAAGGTATTCCACCTTCAGAAAGTTGCAGATAAATATAAAAATCGTCTCCTTCTGTGAGATCAACCGGTTGTTCCAGGTCAACAGTATGAAGTCCTATGTTACTGAAATTACCAGAAAGCGAGGAAAGTTGGTCCTGCAGAATCCCGCCAATGAAATTGTCATAGATTTTTACCACGTAATCCACATCGTCTGCTGCGGTGTAAAAATTAACAGTTTTGAGCATATCACCGGAAACAGCAATGAATTTGTTAAAAACTTCTGTGGTATTTAGTTTTGTGTCTCTCCATCCGTGATAATCATGGTAATAAACGTTGTCGTATTCAAACAGGTCAACATCCTGAAAGGAGATAGCTCCCATTTCAGGATGATGTCCGGCATGTTTATCATAATAGGAAATCCAGAAAAATCCGGAGAGTCCCCAGCCTGAGCCCCAGCTGTTTTTGCATAACCATGCGCCAGGCTGTGGGGCCTGTGTGGTTTTATTGTCATCCCATCCGACAATTGCGATGGCATGGTTGGGGTCAAGTGTACTGGTTGGTGGCTGATAGTGTACGTAATTGGATATGAACTGGCCATCATAGCACATGCAGGTTCCCATGACACCATATTCCATAATTTTGGTTTTTAACAGGTCAATGTTTTCAAGATTATCGCCAACGGTGTACCATTCAATATGTTTAGGGTAATATTTATGATAGGTGTCGAGGTATCTGGCCGGTGGGCTGCTGAACGATTGACCGTCAATGTCCCTTACAGGACCTTCGCCCCTTGCAATGTATGCTGAAGTAACACGGTAGTCGCCACCTTCGTGAACAACAAGTCCGTTGCCGGTTGGCGGGTCCAAATCCTCATTGTAGTGCTGGTTAAAGCCATTCCACCAGTCAAGATGGTATTCAGCAAGGTTGGGTTCACCGGTCTCACCGGCTGCTGCCCAGTTGCCCGTAACAAGTAAATTTCCTTCCATGGCTGCCATTACACCATGGGTCCAACAGGTTCCTCCCTGTTGGTTTTTTACTGAGGTTACATAGTTGATCCCGTTTACATTTCGGAGGTCATAAGTAGCAGGTGGTGTTTGCGCCTGAACCGCCAGGATCAGGCTTAGCATAGATACAATTGCGTAAAGCTTTTTCATGTTGGGAGTGATTTATTAGTTATGAAAAAATTAAGTTCAGTTGATTATTTAATTCGCTGATATTTCATATGATTTGTTTGGGTAAAATCAATTGGCGCAATTCTATAATCTGAAACGGAAATTACAACTTTCCGGTTAATTATTGCCTGACAAAGATAGTTTTTTATGTCCAGGGAAGATTATTTTGAGGAAAATTTAGTGAAATCCTGATAGATGGTTTTTATCCCACAACAAGAAAAGTAAGGTTGGATAATTTGTAAAAATCAGGTTTACAATTAGTAACTGAAGTCAGTCAGGGATTGATTATTATAATTTACGATCTTACTTTCTTAATACAGTAGTAAAATCTTGAATTGAGAAGCAGTATCATTCTTCCTTTCGGTTGGAGAAGCGATTATTTTTCTTTCAGCAACTGATTGCGTTCATCGAGAAGATGGTCAATGGCTTCAGTGGTAAGGCCGGGGCGCTTAAGCATTTCGTCAATCAGTCGGATTTTTTCATTGATATCGGTATCGGGATCGTTTTTTGGAGGAATGTAAGCTGGTGTTCCGTATTCCACAGTTTCATCGACAGTAATAAAGTCCTCGCCAAGGTCCTGCTTCATGATGTTCAGAAACTGTCGTACCATTTTTTGGAAAGGCAGTCCCATCTGATCGAGCATTTCATTGGGGATATTGGTTTTGAACATTTCATAATTGTTGATAATGAAATCAATGTTCTGTTTGAGAACTGGGTCGAGGTGATCGAAGCGGGGGTCGTTGGTGTGGGCTTTGATCTTTTTTAACAATCTGATCAGTTCATCGAGGTCGCGCTGGAATGACTCATTGAATTGGCTCATATTCCTGGCTGATTTGAATTTTGCTGCAAAAATAATCAAGATATTTGAAAGGGGAAAAACAAAACTGCCTTCCTGAAAAGCTGAAAGGCAGTTGTTTAGTGGCTTTTGCTGAAATATGCAATTTTGCTGTCTCTACATCATTTCGGTGAAATACTGATAAAAATAAGGAATGGTTTCAATTCCTTTGTAGAAGTTGAACAGGGGATAATTTTCGTTTGGTGAGTGGATGGCATCTGATTCAAGCCCGAATCCCATCAGGATAGATTTTAATCCGAGAATTTTTTCAAAGGTTGAGATAATTGGGATACTTCCTCCGCTTCTCACAGGGACAGGACGTTTGCCAAATGTTGCGGTGTAAGCTTTGTCGGCTGCCTGATAGGCTTTCATGTCGGTAGGCGAAACGTAGGGGAATCCTCCATGCAATTCGGTTACTTTCACTTTCACTGATTTTGGTGCAAGGCTTTCGAAGTATTTCTGGAAAAGTTGAGCAATTTTTTTGTGATCCTGATTAGGGACAAGACGCATGGAGATTTTGGCATAGGCTTTAGAGGGGATTACTGTTTTGGCGCCTTCACCCGTATAGCCTCCCCATATCCCGTTTACATCAAGGGATGGGCGAATGCCGGTACGTTCGCTGGTGGTAAAGCCTTTTTCGCCTTCCACATCGGCGATATCTATGGATTTTTTGTATTTATCAAGGTTGAATGGTGCTTTGGCCATCATTTCGCGTTCTTCTTTTGAAACCTCCAAAACATCGTCATAAAATCCGGGGACAGTAATTTTAAAATTTTCGTCCTGTAAATGAGCTATCATTCTTGCCAACACATTAATCGGATTGGCAACAGCTCCTCCGTAAAGGCCTGAATGCAGATCGCGGTTGGGGCCGGTTACTTCTACTTCCATGTATGCCAGTCCGCGCAATCCGGAAGTAATTGAAGGAACATCCTGAGCAATCATACTGGTATCTGATACAAGGATAATATCGGCTTTGAGCATTTCTTTGTGTATTTCACAAAATTTACCAAGATTTGGTGAACCGATTTCTTCTTCCCCTTCAATCATGAACTTTACATTGCAGGGCAAAGTATTTGTTTTTACCATCAGCTCAAAAGCTTTGGCATGCATAAAAGACTGGCCTTTATCATCGTCGGCACCGCGGGCATAGATTTTTTCGTCTCTTACTTCCGGTTTGAAAGGTTCTGATTTCCACATATCAATTGGGTCAACAGGCATCACGTCGTAGTGACCATAAACAAGAACAGTGGGTTTGGCAGGATCAATCATCTTCTCCGCGTAAACTACCGGATTTCCATCGCTTGGCATCACTTCAGCCTTATCTGCACCAGCTTCAAGAATGAATTTTTTCCATTGCTCTGCGGCTCGCAGCATATCCGGCTTGTGATCTGATATTGAGCTGATTGAAGGAATTCTTATTAGCGTAAACAGCTCTTCAAGAAATCTGTCCTTGTGTTCTTCAATGTACTTCTTAATATGTTCCATTAGTAATGTTGATTATGTTTATAAATATGATTTTAATTTTTTGGAGTTAACAGTGGCTATATAAATCATAATTTTGCCGCTCAGTTAAAACGTGGTAAAATTACTCATTTTGATTTAAAATGAAGAAAATTAGAATTGCAATTAATGGTTTTGGCCGTATCGGAAGGGCTTTTTGCCGACAGATGGTGCGGAACAGTAATTTAGAACTGGTAGCAGTGAATGATCTCACTGATTCCTTGACGCTGAGTCATTTGCTCAAATACGACTCTGTGCATCGCGGGTTTAATGGGACTGTGACAGCCGAAAAAGACGCTCTGATGATTAATGGTCAAAAGGTAATCGTGTTCAACATTGCCAGACCGGAGCTTGTTCCCTGGAAATCACTTGGTATTGATGTAGTGGTGGAATCAACCGGAAATTTTACCTGCAAGGAGGAAGCTGAAAAACATATTGAAGCAGGTGCACGCAAGGTAGTCATTTCAGCACCGGCTAAAGGCGAAAATGACGGGATTCAGTATGTGGTGCTCGGCGTAAACGATCATCTGATCGACTGGAATGTAAATATCATCAGCAATGCTTCCTGCACAACCAACAATGTAGCTCCCCTCATCAAGATTCTTGACGAAAACTGGGGCATTGAAAAAGGGTTTATCACCACGGTGCATTCTTATACCAAGGATCAGCATCTGCTGGATGCACCGCACAAAGACCTTCGCAGGGGAAGAGCAGCAGCCTGTTCCATTGTTCCGACAACTACCGGTGCAGCCAAAGCTTCTACCAAAATATTCCCACACCTTAAAAATAACCTCGGTGGTGCAGGTATTCGTGTTCCCGTACCTGACGGATCACTTACCGATCTTACCTGTACATTGCGCAAGCCGGCCTGCATTCACGATATCAACCTGAAGTTCAGAGAAGCTGCTGAAGGACCCCTCAAAGGTATCCTGCAATATACTGAAGACCCGATTGTAAGTATGGATATTATTGGTAATACGCATTCAGCCGTGTTTGATGCTCAACTGACAGCTGTGCTTGGTGATAAAAACAAACTGGTAAAGGTTGTAGCCTGGTATGATAATGAAATGGGTTATGCCACCAGGCTGGTAGAGCTTATCGAAAGATTTGCCTGATCATATCCGGGGAACCTGATCGTTTTGTATTTATTCCACAGTTGGAGGTCGGCGCAGGTTTTTCTTTTCTGTACGGTGTCTTTTATCCCAAAGCCGCTTTTTGCGGAATGCTTCAGGAAGGCGCGTAGGTTTCCGATTGAGAGGAACTTTAAGGGCATCCTCAAGAATTAAGTAAAGCTTTTCAACAGTTTTCTTTTTATTTTTTGACTGAGAGCGAAATTCCTGACAGGATATTACCAGCAGGCCTTCGTCAGTGATTCTGTTTTTTAATTTTGATAAAAGCAGATTTTTTTCTTCTTCCCGCAGCAATGTTGATAAAGCAATGTTAAACCGCAGGTCGATTTTAGTATTGACCTTGTTTACATTTTGTCCGCCTGGCCCGCTGCTGCGAGAGGCTGTGAATGTACATTCCTTCTCGAGATGTCGTTCTTTAAGTGTAGAGATATCGCTTGATATTACGTTTCGGAGTTTTTATAAATTCCACATCCACAATTTCCACATCAGCAATTTGCTCATATTTAGGCTGGTCTTTATTGAATTGTTTCATGATGTCTTTTAGCTTCAGTTCGGCATCACCAAAACTCATGTCCTGTGCCTCCATCATTTCACGGTCGGGATAAATCATTGCAATCAGGCGGTTGTTCTGTACTTTTACCACACACTCCTGCACCAGGGGAAGGTTCGAAATTTTGGCTTCCAGTTCCTCCGGGTAAATATTCTGGCCTGACGGGCCAAGGATCATATTTTTACTACGTCCCTTGATGAACAGAAAGCCATCCTTGTCAATATAGCCAAGGTCGCCTGTTTTAAGCCATCCGTCGCTGGTGAAGGCTTCTTTGGTAGCGATCTGATTTTTGTAATAACCTTTCATCAGGTTGTCGCCTTTAACCTGAATTTCACCTGTGTCATCTCCTGATTTGTCTTTTTTGATTCGGATTTGCATGCGGTCAACCACTTTTCCTGCTGACCGGTAACGTGCTATCCGCCAGCTTGCATAAGTAATCAGCGGGCCGCATTCGGTCATGCCATAGCCTACTGTAAAGCGGAATTTAATTTTTCTGAAAAAAGCCTCTACTTCTTCGCTGAGCGGGGCTCCTCCGATAACCAGTTCATAAAAACGCCCGCCAAAGGTTTCGGTGAGTTTGCTCTCTACTTTTTTTTCAATTACACCTGAAATAACCGGTGCTCTGAGTAAAAGCCTCAGGTGAGGTTTGTCAATGGTTGGCAAAATGCGTTTCTTGTAAATTTTTTCAATTACCAGAGGAACTGAGAGAATGAGATGTGGTCTTATTTCCTGAAATGCCTTGGTTACAATTTGTGGTGAAGGAACTCTTGTAAGAAAGGTGATATGGCATCCAAGCGTGATCGGAAATAAAAACTCAAACAATAATCCGTAAGCATGAGCCATTGGCAAAAAGGAGACAATTTTTTCACCAGGTTTTAATGGCATGTTATCTTGTCCGAACCTGATATTTGAATAAATGCTACGCCGCGGGAGCATTACTCCCTTTGTAAAACCTGAAGTACCGCTTGTATAGGAAATTATACAGACATCATCGGATTTAAAGTCTCCAAAACCAAAAGATTCCCGTGAAAGTGATTTTGATTTTAAACGTTCGGTAGTCACCTGTATATAATTTGAAATCTGATGATTTCTGTCAAAAAATATTGAATAGTCGTGTAGTTTAAGAATCCCATGCACTTGATCGAGATGGTCAGTTTCGATTTTTTCAAAACCGGCTTCGGAAGTGAACAGGAGTTTAGCATCGCTGTGGTTGATGATATGGTGAATATTATCAGTGGAAAAATCAGGGAGGATGGGTACTACTATTGCTCCCCATGTCAGAATTCCGAGAAAGGTTACTCCCCACATGGAAGAATTGTTTCCCAGAAGTGCAATTTTATCGCCTTTGGAAATTTTGGCTGCTTCAAACAATCGATGCAAAAAGTGAATTTTTTCGGCTACCTGAGCGTAGGTTAGTGTTTCTCCGTTGTAATCCGAAAAAGCTTCGGAATTCCAGTTGCTGCGAATTGCTTCAGCAAAAAGTTTGTTTAGGAGATCGGTATTATTTTCCAGTTTTTTTATCTTTTTCATCGTTTCAAGATAGTTGGTTAGTAAAACGTCCGAATAATTATGCAAGGTTACGATTTTTTTTTGGTTTTGAGAAAATTACCAAACAGGCAGTTATAAATATGTAAAGAACGATAGGTTGTTCATTTGTTGGTTCAGGTCAGAGTTAACAATGTTTCATTTTTTAGACTATCTGATGAATGGCACATTTCAGGAAATCTTCCTCAAATCTCGACGGGTTATCTCCGCTATATTGAAAAAGAGTTTAATAAAACCAACCGATGGATTTTTATCTTGTGGGAATAAAAAAACTGATTCATTTTCCTCAGCGGTTAGTTTAAGGTTGCAACGTAACAAATGCCATGAATTCGTAATTTTTTTTAAGTTTGCGGCAATTTATTTCAATTAATTCTTTTCAGATGCTGCAACCGGAACCATTATTATTCAGACAAACTGCTTTTGTAAAGCTTATCGTTCTGGTGCTTATCATATTGGTTTCGTGGCTATTGACTTTTTTTTTAGCAGTGCTTCTTTCTCCCTTGCTGTTTGACGTTCCTGTTCTTGAAGCACTAAGTGGAATTGAACTTCCGGATACCACCGGAGAAATATCGCTGCTGAAATTTATGCAGTTGATGAGTCAGGTGGGTGCGTTTATTCTGCCGTCATTTCTTTTTGCAGTGCTCGTGAGTGTGCATGTTGGCGATTATCTGGGATTGAAAAGGTCACCTGCTATTTTCTCTTCGGTCGCAGTAGCTTTGCTGATGTATCTGTTGTTGCCATTAATCAATGAACTGATGGCCATTAATCAGGCAATGAAATTCCCGGATAGCCTGAATTTTGCCGAACAGTGGATGCGTGAAGCTGAAACCCGTGCAGAGGAGTTGACAAAGTTGTTTTTAGCGACATCATCAGTGAAAGATATGCTGGTAAATGTTTTTATTGTGGGAGTAATTGCGGCAATAGCCGAAGAGTTGCTTTTCAGGGCAGTACTGATCCGTATTTTTCGCAATTGGTTGCGAAACGTGCATCTGGCAGTGATAATCTCATCTTTGATTTTTAGTGCTTTTCACTTTCAGTTTTATGGTTTTTTGCCCAGGTTTATTCTGGGACTTATTTTTGGCTATTTGTTCGTCTGGTCAGGAACGATTTGGCTGCCTGTAATTGCACATTTTGTTAATAATGCCTCGGCAGTTTTGGTCTATTATCTGGCAGAACAAGGTGTAATTGAAAAATCAGTGGAGGAATTTGGTATGGTTGAAAATGTTTCTTTACTGATAATCAGTATTGTACTTTCAATAGCAATGCTTTTTTTTATTTACATGAACGAACGATCCGGGCTGAATTTTCTTAGAAGGAATCAGCACAGTTAAAATCCAGCTACAAATCAGAATCATTATCAGACACGCTCAAAGACCAGAGCTGTGCGATTGGGAATATAAACTTTCAGGTAATGTTTACCTGACAATGAATCAAAGAATGTGGCATATAATCTGCTGTCGTCCACCCGGTTATGGCCATTAAATTCTGTTGCATCCGAATTGAGGATAATTTTATAATCACCACTCTCTTTTACATCAAACTCATATCCGGCAATAGAATGTAAGGGATGAAAGTTGAAGACGAAAATCAGACCAGCTTTTTCGAAAATGAGTGTCTTGTTTTCCTCATCGTTGTTCAACTTATAGCCATAACCGGCTGCCAGAATATTTTTGTCTCTGGCGAGTTGAATCATCTTCTTATCAAATTCAGCCAAAAATCTATATTTCAGGTTTGGGTTATTTCGAAGTGACCACTGGCGTCGGGCGTAATGGTAGCTCCAGTTATTGCCTTCTCTCGGAAAGTCAATCCATTCGGGATGGCCGAATTCATTTCCCATAAAGTTCAGGTAAGCCTGACCCCCAAGCATAATGGTAATCAGACGGATCATTTTGTGGAGGGCCATACCACGGTCAATCACCAGATGATTGTCGTTAGCTTGCATATGATAATACATCTCTTTGTCCATCAGCCAGAAAGCGATGGTTTTGTCACCTACCAGTGCCTGATCGTGCGATTCAGCGTATGCAATGGTTTTCACATCCGGGCGGCGGTCGGTCAGTGTGTACCATATGTGATCCATGTGCCATTCTTCGTCTCTTTTTTCCTTTAGTGTTTTTACCCACAAATCAGGAATTCCCATGGCCAGACGGTAATCAAATCCAATTCCTCCATCTTCAACCGGACGGCATAAACCAGGCATTCCGCTGACATCTTCGGCAATGGTGACGGCATCTTTTTTGACCTGATGTACAAGTGTGTTGGCGAGTTGCAGATAAGTAACCGCATCAAATTCAACGCCATCGGTGAAATATTTTTCAAGATTTCCAAATTCTGTATTGCCGTGATGGAAATACATCATCGAAGTAACTCCGTCAAAACGGAAGCCATCAAAATGAAATTCCCTGAGCCAGTATTTTAAATTTGACAGTAAAAACTGTATTACTTCTGTTTTGCCATAGTCAAATAGTTTTGAATCCCAGTCTGGATGATTGCCACGGTCACCAGGATGGGTGAAATGATGGTCTGTGCCGTCAAATTCGTTCAGTCCCTCATTTAGGTTTTTCACAGTGTGCGAGTGCACTACATCCATTATTACTGCAATGCCCATGCTGTGGGCTTTTTTAATCAGATGTTTCAGCTCTTCGGGTGTTCCAAACCGGCTGGAAGGTGCGAAAAAGTTGGAAACATGATAACCGAAAGAACCATAATAAGGATGCTCTGCTATGGCCATCAACTGAATTGCGTTGTATCCGGCATCTTTTATTACCGGCAGAATATTATCGGCAAATTCCAGGTAAGTGCCCACTCCGTATTTTTCCTGTGCCATACCTACATGGCATTCGTAAATGAAAAGGTTTTGAAGTGAGCTGATATTAAAATTGTCGTTTTCCCATGAAAAAGCTGTATCCGGTTTCCAAACCTGACCGGTGAAATCTTTGCTGTAGTCGTCCTGGACTACCCGGTTGATCCATACAGGAACGCGTTCTTTCCACCCGTTGGCAGCATGAACTAGCACCTTCAGCTTGCTGTTGTGTACAAATTTTTTGTCATAAGTTTTATCATCAAGGAAGATTTCCCAAACGCCATTTTCAATTTTTTTAAGTGGATGTGAAGCCCTGTTCCATTCATTGAAGTCACCAAACAAGAAAAGATCAAACGCCCCTGGTGCCCATTCACGGTAAAACCAACCTTTGGCTTTTTTGTCGTAATGCAGACCGAAATATTTGTAGGCATCTGCAAATTTGGTGAGGCTGCCATATTGCTCCTCAATTTGAGACAATCTTGTGCGATATCGCTGATAGCGATTCTTAATTTCTTTTTCTGCCGGTTCAAGCCATGGATCGTTTTCAACAAGGGCCATGCGTGTTTTATTGGGAGTCTTTTTATTAGCCATAATTGATAATGAGCAGAAGGTGATTAATTTGTTAACTTAAAAATTTACCTGACTATTTCGGCCAAAACCATAGCTGATAAAGCGGGAATGTAAACGCGGTTGTTGTTGATAACCCGATAACCCTCAGTATTTAGTCCTTTTTCATTGAAAATCTCTGTCCATCTGGCTTTCGGGAGATCAACCCGTTGTGTTTTTCGGGTAGCATTATAGATTACAACAAGGTTCTCCCATTTATCGCTGTCGGTGTAATCATTTAAAGTGAAAGCTACTATACCAGGAATAGCAATGTCTAAAAATTTTAGGTTTTGTTGAATAGCTTCGTTGGAGTTCATCCGGAAAGCAGGATAGGTTTTTCTCAATGCGATCAGATCGCGGTAGTAGTCAAACACACTACGGTACATCTGCTTTCTGTTCCAATCGATCTGATTGACAGAATCAGGAGACTGATAGGAATTTTCAACACCATTTTTCGATCGCAGAAAATCGACGCCGGCATGCAAAAACGGTATGCCCTGCGATGTCATTACGATAGTATTGGCCAACTTATGCATTTTTATCCGGTCGGCTTCAGAATCTTCAGGATTGGTAATCTTAAGTTTGTCGTAAAGGGTATGATTATCATGGCAGGAAACATAATTGATACATTGATAGGGTTGATCTGCCCATGGGGACTGAGAATAATTAACCTTGCTGTAATCTATTTGAGGATGCTCAGTGGCAGCAACTACGCCAAACTTAATGCTTTCCTCCAGGTCATAAGCTCCGCCAACAAATCCTCTGGCTGTGTGGTCGCTCCATGAGCCTTTTATACCGTCGCGGATATCATCGCTGAAAGCCGCAATGCTATCCAGTTTATAAGTAAAACGCTTCAATGCCAGTGATTCATCCGGCAGGGGACTGTCACCGGCTTTCCATCCTTCACCGTAAATAAACAAGGAAGGATTGAGGTTGCGCAATTCTTCACTGATCTGGTTCATGGTTTCGATATCATGGATTCCCATAAGGTCGAACCGAAATCCATCAATATGATATTCGTTCACCCAATGTTTGAGTGATTCGATCATAAATTTTCTCATCATCGGCCGTTCGGAGGCTGTTTCGTTTCCGCATGCCGAAGCATTTGACCATCCACCCTCTTTGTTTTGACGATAATAATAACCCGGAACCAATAAATTGAAATTTGAATTTTCGGTATAGCCGGTATGATTGTAAACAACATCAAGAACTACACGCAGGCCGTTGCGGTGCATTGCTGCTACCATCTCCTTGAATTCCCTGATGCGTGTTGCTGGATTATACGGGTCGGTCGAATATGATCCTTCGGGAACATTATAGTTTTGTGGGTCGTAACCCCAGTTGTAATGATTTTCATCCGGTTTGGTTTCATCAATCGAACGAAAGTCGAAAGCCGGAAGAAGGTGAATATGTGTGCATCCAAGTTCTTTAAAATGCGAAAGTCCGGTTTTTTCGCCCAGCAGGCTGACAGTATTTTCTTCGGCAAGGCCTAGAAATTTACCTTTGTTCGTAATGCCTGATCCGGGATGGATGGAAATGTCCCTGACATGAATTTCATAAACAATAATGTCAGTGTAATTTTCGAGAAGTGGTCTGACAGATTCGTTCCAACCGGCAGGGTTGGTTTCTTTCAAATCAACGATAGCGGCACGTTTTCCATTCACTCCGACAGCATTTGCATATATACCTGGTGTTTCCTCAAGCCATTCACCATTGTAGCTTATCTGAAAAGTATAAAACAGGTTTTTCAGGTCTTTGTCAAATTGGGCTACCCAGGTACCTGCCAGGTCTCTTTTCATGTTTTTTTCCATGACAGGTTCATTGTCAGTGCCGCTGTGGTAAATTTTCACTTTAGCTTCATCAGCGGTGGGTGCCCAGATCCGGAAATTTGTTTTTTCTGGCGTGTAAGTCATTTCCAGATCATTACCATTATATACCGGATAGGTGCTGAAGTCATTTCTGTCGAATGATTCATGCGTTGTGCACGAAATGAAAAGTGCCATAATTGCAGGAAAAATTAAAAAGAAAAAAATGTGGTTCTTCATAAGGAAAAAATTCATGTTAAGATTCCGGGGCAAAATTATGGTTTTCTTTTTAGAAGAATAATGGAGGCTTTTTACCAAAATTATTTCTTAATAGATTGAAAATGATTCATTTATTTTGGTAAGAAGTAAAATTTGGTCTGGCAAGAATCACTACCTTAAAATAATTCTCCCAAGTTCATTGGAAACAAGGCTGATTTTTTTTCGGATTTTTTGCTGAATAGCTAAAAGCCCGAGAAGATTTTCTTCGTCGGTTTCGTTTCGGATTTGTTTCTGGGTTTCTTCAAATTTTATTTCCAGCACGCGTAACTTCAATGACAGAATTGCTTCGGTTATCACAATTTTAAGCTGGTCATCTTCAGTTTTTACCTTTATTTTTACTTTTTGCCAGTTTGCCAGTTCGTATTTTTGTGAGAGCATGCCGGTTGCAAGTGACGAAATATCAGGGTCGTTGTGGTGGATATAAAACCCTGCATCAGGATACAATCCCTGATCCAACTCGGCAGTCACAGCATTGATAACTTTTTGGTAAATGCCATTTTGCATGGTTATTTCGTCTGTTTCAAGGTCTTTGATTATAAACAGAGCGGTATCCACGTGCATGGTTTGTATGGAGCCATCTTCCATCATGTTTTCGAACCTGATTTTGCGATCGCCGTATTGCATTAACAGACGGATGATTTCTTTTTCGTGGTTGTTTAGCGAGTTGAGATCAGCACTGTCTTCTTGTTTTTCAGAGGGTAAATTAAATGGCTGAAGTGGTGAATCATCGCCCGAGTGTTTTTTTTCTTTGATTTTTTTATCAAGATTCTTTCTCCTGATTTGGTTGAGAACGTTCATCAGGGTTTGCTCGGCAATATCCATAAGTGCGGAGCATTCTTTGATATAAACCGAGCGTGTGATCTGATCGGGAATCAGTGAAATGGATCCGACAATTTCTTTAATCAGGGCTGACTTCTTTAACGGGTCACCGGCTGCTTCCTTAAGCAAAAGACTGGTTTTGAATATAATGAAGTTTACAGCTTGTTTTTGGATAAATTCCTGTACTTCGCTGGTCCGATGGGTTCGTGCAAAGGAGTCTGGGTCTTCGCCTTCGGGGAAAAGAACAATTTTAACATTTAATCCGTGTTCAAGAATCATGTCAATTCCTCTGAAAGAGGCTTTTATACCTGCTTCGTCGCCATCGTACAGGATGGTTATATTTTTTGTGTACCGGCTTATCAGGCGGATTTGATCGTTGGTGAGTGATGTGCCTGATGATGCAACCACGTTTTCAATACCGGCCTGGTGAAGTGAAATAACATCTGTATAACCTTCAACCAGGTAACAATTGTCAGCAGAAATGATTTCAGCTTTAGCCAGATTGATACCGTAAAGAACCTGGCTTTTGTTATAGACTTCCGATTCAGGTGAGTTGACATATTTGGGAATGGTCTTATCGGAAAGCAGGGTGCGTCCGCCGAATCCAAGCACTCTTCCGGACAGGTTCTGAATAGGAAAAACTACCCTTCCGCGAAATCGATCATAGCTTTTGTTTTCTTTGGTGATAGTGAGGCCGGTTTTTTCAAGAAATTCGAGTTTGTATCCCTGCCGAAGGGCATGTGAAGTGAAATTATCCCATTCATCAATGGCATAGCCCAGTTGAAATTTGTGTATGATGTCTTCGCGAAATCCCCTTTCTTTAAAGTAACTTAAGCCAATGGCTCTTCCCTGGTCGCTATTAAAAAGATTATGAGTGAAATATTTTGAAGCAAAATCATTGACCAGAAACAAGCTCTCTTTTTCCTGTTGCTCCTGAACTTTTTCTTCTGTTTGTACTTCTTCTTCGACAGTGATGTGGTATTTTTTAGCCAGATATTTTAGTGCTTCAGGATAGGTAAAATGCTCATGCTCCATAAGGAAATTCACTACATCGCCACCTTTACCGCATCCGAAGCATTTGTAAATACCTTTTCGCGGAGTTACGGTGAAAGAAGGTGTTTTTTCATTGTGAAAAGGGCACAGACCGACATAAGTAGAACCTCTTTTTTTAAGATTCACAAACTCACCAACAACCTCTTCAATCTGGGCCGTATCGAGTATTTCCTGTATGGTTTCTTTAGGGATCAAAGTTGCTTAAAATTAACAGATATTTGTTTGTTTGGTTTCATCTGGTCAAATGACAAGTTTCACTACTTTTTTTATTGCGGTTATTTTTCCATAAAACACAAATTCCGGGTTTTAATTTCAAAATTTAAACAAAAATACTAAAAGCTGTATAAGGGAATCGGATGGTTTATTATAAAAGAGAAATCCCGCACCGGGGAGGTGCAGGATTTCATCAGTTAATCAATCAATTATGGAGGTGAGAAAATTTACTTTTCTTATTTAAAAATTGTTTCTGGTGCAAAAAACCCTCTTATGTGGTTGGTTTAAAGCTATTTGTCAGTTAAGCATCAAATTCTTTGAGGATGTCTTTTACGCCGTCCGGGGAAACTCTGCCATAAGTTTTGTTGCCAACCATTACCACCGGAGCCAGTCCACAGGCGCCAACGCATCGAAGGCAGGTGAGGGAGAATTTTCCGTCGGGTGTGGATTCTCCGACTTTAATACCCAACTCTTTTTTAAACTCCTCAAGTACTTTTTCGGCACCACGCACATAACAGGCTGTTCCTGTGCAGACCGAAACCGGATATTTCCCTTTGGGGATCATGGTAAAAAAGGAGTAAAAAGTTACTACTCCGTAAACTTTGGCTACTGAAACATGTATTTCCTGCGCTACGATTTCCTGAACTTCGGCGGGCAGATATCCAAACACACCCTGCACCTTGTGTAACACGTTGATTAATTCACCCGGATTATTACCAAATGATTTGCAGATGTCCTTGATTTGCTGAACATCTTTTTCTTTCAGTTTTACTTTTATTGATGACATGATATGATCTCTTAATGATTTTAATCTTGTTACTCGATGGTGATTTCTTTTTTGCGGTCGAAATAATGCGTATGAAGCAGATGGTGCGACTTTTCGCTGAGCGGTTTACCCAGATATTCTTCGTAGAGCCTGATGATGTATGGATTTTCGTGTGATTTACGAATTGTTTTACCGGCATCTTCAGCATAAATTGCACGCTGACGGGCCTTTAGAATGGAAGTATCACCGTGAATATAGGGCTGACCACCGCCACCAATACAACCACCCGGACAAGCCATTATTTCGATAGCATGATACTGACTTTTCCCTTCTTTGATTTCCTCAAGCAGTTTTCGGGCATTTCCAAGGCCATGCGCAATGCCAATATTCAGTTCAAGTCCGTCAAAATCAACTTTGGCTGAACGAATACCTTCCATTCCTCTTAGCTGTTCAAAGTCAACTTTTTGCAATGTTTTGCCGGTATGTAGTTCATAGGCTGTTCGGATAGCAGCTTCAATAACTCCGCCTGTTGTTCCAAAAATGACACCGGCTCCGGTTGATTCACCCAGTGGCTGGTCAAATTCCTGATCGGGTAATGAAGTAAAATCTATATTGGCTCTTTTAATCAATTGTGCGAGTTCGCGGGTCGAAATGGAATAGTCAACATCAGGATTCCCGTCGGTCGAAAATTCGGTGCGTGAACATTCGTATTTCTTGGCAACGCATGGCATTATCGAAACCACAACAAGTTTTTTCCGATCTATTTTTAGTTTTTCAGCGAAATAAGACTTGGCGATTGCTCCGAACATTTGCTGGGGTGAACGGGCTGTTGACGGAATATCTTTCAGCTCGGGAAACTGATGCTCAAAAAATTTAACCCAAGCCGGACAGCAGGAAGTTAAAATTGGCAATTTTACATTCTTGTCGCCATTAAGATGTTTTGTTAAACGGTCAAGCAACTCAGTACCTTCCTCCATGATGGTTAAATCGGCTGCAAAATCAGTGTCAAAAACATAGTTAAAACCAAGCTCACGCAGAGCAGTAACCATTTTGCCGGTGACCAATGTTCCGGGTTTCATACCAAACGCTTCACCCAATGCTGCCCGCACGGCAGGCGCAGTTTGTACAACCACGGTTTTATTCGGATCAGCAAGGTCGTTGATTAACTGGTTGGTATGATCTACTTCGGTTAAAGCACCGGTCGGACATACGTTGACACACTGTCCGCAATAAGTACAGACACTGTGATCGAGATTCATTTCAAAAGCGGGAGCAACAACAGACATGAAGCCCCGGTTAACGGCTGACAATGCTCCGACAGTCTGAACTTCGTTACACATCACTTCGCAACGGCGACACATAATGCACTTGTCCATTTCGCGGATAATTGCCGGCGAAGTATCTTCACGATAAGTTGATTGTTCACCTTTGTAAGGAATGTCTCTGATCCCCATTTTCTGAGCCAAATCCTGCAGTTCGCAATTGCCTGATTTTGCGCAAACCAGACAATCGAACGGATGATCTGACAAAATGAGCTGCATAATTGTTTTACGTGCATTGAGTACTCTTATGGAATGAGTATGCACCACCATTCCTTCGGTGCAGTCTGTAGCGCAGGCAGGAGCAAGGTTGCGACGACCTTCTACTTCAACCACGCAGACACGGCAGCCGCCTGGTTTGTTTTCGATATTGAAGTCTCCAAGGTTCATATAGCAAAGCCTTGGAATATGGATGCCAATCTGATCGGCTGCCTGGAGAATTGTTGTTCCCGGGTTAACTTCAACGGTTTTTTTATCTATGATTAATTTTATCATATCCAATTTCTTCTATATGTTTTATTAAACAATTGCAATAGCGTTAAACTTGCATTTTTCATAACAAGCTCCGCATTTGATACAGACTGACTGGTCAATTTCGTGAACCTGCTTACGCTCACCGGAGATGCAATGCACCGGGCAATTACGGGCACAGGCAGTACATCCGACACAGTTTTCAGGAATAACTACATAACGCATCAAAGATTTACATACACCGGCAGGACATTTTTTATTCACAACGTGCTCAACGTACTCATCCCAGAAATTATCCAGCGTTGACAGGACCGGATTTGGTGCAGTCTGTCCAAGGCCGCAAAGAGAAGTATCTTTAATGACATGACTCAGATTTCTGAGTTTATCAAGTGTTTCCATAGTACCTTCTCCTTTTGTAATGGAATCGAGCATTTCGTAAAGACGTTTGTTACCAATCCGGCATGGGCTGCATTTGCCACAGGATTCTTCAACAGTAAAATCGAGATAGAATTTGGCTACAGATACCATACAATCATCCTCGTCCATCACAATCATGCCACCTGAACCCATCATCGAACCAGCTTCAATCAGCGTGTCATATTCGATAGGTGTGTCAAGATGCTTTTCTGTAAGGCATCCTCCGGATGGGCCACCGGTCTGGACTGCTTTGAATTTTTTTCCATCCTTGATGCCGCCGCCGATTTCAAAAATCACTTCACGCAGGGTTGTCCCCATAGGAACTTCGATTAATCCGACATTATTGATTTTTCCGGCAAGAGCAAATACTTTTGTGCCTTTGGCTTTTTCGGTACCAATGCTTGAAAACCATTTAGCACCTTTATTGATAATTATAGGTATATTGGCAAAAGTTTCAACATTATTAACATTGGTGGGTTTCCCTTTGTATCCTTCAACAGACGGGAATGGCGGCTTAAAAGTCGGCTCGCCGCGATGTCCCTCCATGGAATGGATCAAAGCGGTTTCTTCACCGCAGACAAAAGCACCGGCACCATATCTCAGTTCAATGTCAAAATCAAAGTCCGATTCAAAAATATTGTTACCCAGTAAACCGTATGATCTGGCCTGGTCGATGGCTATTTTCAACCTGTGTATGGCCAGTGGATATTCAGCTCTGATGTAAACCAAACCTCTGGTAGCACCAATGGCGTATCCGCAGATTGCCATTGCTTCAATTACAGCGTGGGGGTCTCCTTCGAGGATTGAACGATCCATAAATGCTCCCGGATCCCCTTCGTCAGCATTGCAGACAACATATTTCTGATCTGCAACGCTTTTACGTGTGATTTCCCATTTCAGACCTGTAGGGAAGCCACCGCCACCACGTCCGCGCAATCCGGAGTCTTTAATTTCTTTAATGACTTCTTCAGGTGTCATTTGAGAAAGAACTTTTCCTATCGCTTCATAACCATCGCGGGCAAGGTATTCATCAATATTTTCAGGATCGATAAAGCCACAGTTTCTCAGCGCAATTCGTATCTGCTTGCGGTAAAAACCCATGTGTTTACTGTCAGCAACATGTTCTTTCTTTTCAGGATCAGTATAAAGCAAACGTTCTACCTTACGTCCTTTTAGCACATGTTCTCTGACAATTTCAGCTGCATCCTGCGGTTTTACTTCTACATAAAAGGTATTGTCGGGATGAACCTTTACAATAGGTCCTTTTTCACAGAAACCAAAACAGCCTGTGGTAACAACTTTTGCCTCGTTTTCGAGTCCGTTTGCTATTAGTTCACGTTCAAGTTCAGCCTTAAGTGCTTCGCTTTGTGAAGCTCTGCAGCCTGTTCCACCGCAAACCAGCAAGTGCATTTTAATTTGTTTTGCCATATTCAGTTTTAAGCAGAATTTTATTCGTCAATTGATTCATAATTTACCGGGATGATACCCTCAACCAGTTCACCGTTTTTAATGTATTTCTCGATGATCTCATCCGCTTTTTTTATGTTCACATATCCGAAAACGATGGGTTCTTCGTTTGGTCTTGTCACTTCAATCGTGGGTTCGGCAAAGCAATATCCCATGTCACCGGTTTGCGTCACTACGGCATCAATTCCGCGCTTTTCAAGTTCTTCAATAAGGTAATCCATCACCTCTTTAGCTCCGGAAGCAATACCACTGGTAGCCATTCCAACTTTTATCTGAACAAAATTTTCTGGGTTCATACTGGTTTCCCGAAGTTTTAGCTTTTGTTCAAGTTCTTCTTTTTTCTTGCGTAAATCGGCAAGTGATTTAATTTTTGTCATTGTTGATTAAACCATTATAATTGTTTGATAATTAATGCCTTTTAGCTATATACGTGCTATTATTCGATAAGATTTAATACAAAAAAAACTGATGATTAACGGCGGCAAAATTAAAACTGTTAATGTTACTGACCAAATTTTTTGTGAATAAAATAACAATGTTAAAAAAATAACAGGTAATTTAAAATCAATCTAAATGAAGCTGATTAAGAAAGAATTAAGAATTGCTATTTAGGAAACCTGATAGTTTCTCAGTTATCCTGTGTAATTGCAATAGAAAGTCTGAGTAGAATCTGGTTTGCTGATTTTCCTATTTTTGTCGAAAATAAATGATCGTGAATCCACTCAGACGACTTGCGGGGCAGACAGCTGTTTATGGCTTGAGCAGCATCATTGGCAGATTGCTCAATTATCTGCTTGTTCCACTTTACACGCGTGTTCTAATTACCTCTGAATACGGGATTTACACAGAAATGTATGCTTATGTTTCCATTTTATGGGTAATTCTTACCTATGGGATGGAAACCACTTTTTTCAGATTTTCGCAAAGTGAAAAAGATAAACACAGTGTTTACACCACTTCACTACTGTCGTTGGTTTTAACCTCAGGTTTGTTTTTAATTATCACACTTTTTTATTCAAGACCTGTTGCTGACTGGCTGGGATATGCCCAGAAAGTGCATTACGTGATTTGGTTTGCATTTATTCTGGCTTTTGATGCCATAACGGCCATTCCTTTTGCAAAGCTGCGTCAGGAAAACCGCCCGGTGAAATTTGCCCTGATCAAAATAATTAATATAGGTACAAACATCGGGTTGAATCTCTTCTTCATTTTATTGTGCCCTTTCATTCTGGCTCATTATCCTGATACTTTTTTTTCAGATTTTATTTTGCTTTTTTTCAATTCAAATGATCTGGTTGGCTACATTTTTATTTCCAACCTGATTGCTTCTACGCTGACACTTATTTTGTTACTGCCTGATTTTCCTTTAAGAAATATTGTTTTTGATTTTGCACTATGGAAACGGATGCTTGTTTACACCTGGCCATTGCTTTTAGTGGCTGTGGCTGGTTCAGTCAATCTTTCGCTTGATAAAATTCTTCTTGTTCGATTACTCCCTGATAATGTCGATGCTATGGCTCAGGTAGGGATTTATGGAGCATGTTACAAAGTTTCTATTATCATGGCTTTGTTTGTTCAGACTTTTAGATATGCTGCTGATCCTTTCTTTTTTTCAGAGTCGGGTAAACTGGAATCCAGGCAGCTTTATGCGGAAGTACTGACCATTTTCACAATTGCTGTTTCAGTAATTTTTCTGATGACTGTAATGTACTTGGATGTGGTCATACTTTTTATCGGAGGAGCTTATCGGGAAGGTAAAGAAGTTATTCCGGTGTTGTTGATGGGTAATCTTTTCCTGGGCATCTATTACAATTTGTCAATATGGTACAAACTCACCAACCAGACCATTTATGGAGCAATTCTTTCTTTAGTGGGCGCTACCTTGTCAGTGCTTCTTAACTTTTTATTGATTCCTTCGATGGGATATTATGGATCGGCATGGGCAGCATTTGCAGCTTATTTTGTGATGATGGTTCTCTCATATTTTATCGGACAACGTCATTTTAAAGTCCCGTATGATGTGAAAAGACTGGTTTTCTATCCGGTTTTATCTGTTCTTTTATATTTATTTAGTGGTTTAATAAATATTGAAAATCAGCTACATGAACTTTTACTTAACTCATTTCTTGTCTTCATCTTTTTCATCATTCTAATTTCACTCGATAAAAAGTTATTATTGTCCGTTTTCAGAAAAGGATGATATTTACTTGTAATTAAAACGAATGATTCACCTCTTTATAATGCCGGCAGGCGGTTCCTTTATTTTTTGACAGGCAGGTTGTATCTCTATTACGATTGCAGGTTAGCGCTCTGCTTTTTCGCATTTCCGAGGATGGTGGCATGCTGAGGTGTTGCTCCTTCTTTAAAAAGCTTGCGGTAAGTAATATGTTTTTTGCCAAATTTTCCACCGACAGCGTCATGGAGAGCTTTCATTCTTGGGTTGAAATCGCCGACCCATGAAAGTTCAACTTCAGTGTAATGGGGACGTTTGTCAAAAACGTCTTTCAATTGTCTGAAAATGGCTGATTCGACGCCATAACGCTGATATTGAGGAATGACTCCCATCACTGTGATACGGGTACGGTGTATTTCTTTTTTCCAGCGATAGTACAGAAATCTTAATTTGTTAATCAGATTCAGGTTTCCGTTAAAATGGCGGAAAATCTGGTTGACATCCGGAAACATTACCAGAAATGAAATTGGTTTTCCATCATGATAGGCAAACCATATCAATTCTTCATCAAGAATTGGCTTTGCCTTCATTAGGGCTGTTTTGATGTCTTTCTCATTAAGCGGAGTAAAATGTTCGTGATTGGCCCATGCCTGGTCATAAACTGAAATCAGGTCTCTGATGTATTTATTGGCATTGGACAACCGGAAATGTTCATAGGTGAAACCTGGTTTTTTCGCAATCCAGTCAGCAATTTTCCAGAACCGGTCGGGAAAAGGAATAGTAACATCAAGGTGATTGGTTACCTGTTCGAAATATGGGAAAAAGCCATACTCTTCAAAAAATTTGCGATAGTAAGGATGGTGATAATTCATTCCATAGCTTTGCTGGGTGAATCCTTCGACCAATAATCCCCAATACTGATCATTTTCTCCAAAGTTGACCGGGCCGTCCATAGCTTCCATGCCCTGTTTTTGCAGCCATTCCTTGCAGTGATCGAACATCAAAAAAGCAGCTTCACGGTTGTCAATACATTCAAAAAATCCTAATCCTCCGGTTGGTTGTTCATAAGTGTGTGCTTTTTTTGTGTTGTAAAAAGCGGCAACGCGACCGATCAGATTTCCCTTTTCATCCTCGAGTATCCAGCGGATGGCATTTCCATGATTGAAATAGGCATTAAGTGCAGGATTAAAAATGGCTTCTATATCGGAATCAAGGGGGCAAATCCAGTTTTTATCTTCTTTGTAAATAATGCGGGCAACGTTCAGGAATTTTTTTACATCTTTACGGTTGGTAACTTCTTTAAGCTTCATTTTTTGATAATAATATTGCAACATTAACAGTTGAATCCATTAGAAACGTTTTATTTGTCGTTTTATTCAAAAAAACAATTTTGGATCGAAACTATTTATTTTCTTCTATCAACGAATTATAAATTTTGAAAAAGCTATACTGGTTCATACTTAAATCATACATCGGCCCGCTGCTGTTCACTTTTTTCATTGCGCTGTTCATTCTGGTGATGCAGTTTTTATGGAAATATGTTGATGAATTGGTAGGTAAGGGGCTTGAGCTCAGTGTATTGTTCGAACTGCTTTTTTATGCTTCAAGCACTTTTGTGCCTTTGGCATTGCCGTTGGCTATTCTGCTTTCCTCACTGATGACTTTTGGAAATTTCGGTGAGCATTACGAGCTGGTGGCCATGAAGTCAACCGGGATTCCTTTAAGAAGGATAATGATGCCACTGGTGATTTTATCAGTTTTCATAAGTGTATTTGCTTTTTTCTTCTCCAATAATGTGCTTCCCATTGCAAATCTTAAATTTTACTCTTTGTTGTACGACGTCCGGCAGAAAAAACTTACCTTCAACATTCAGGAAGGTGTCTTTTATAATGGCATTGACGGGTTTACTATTTATGCCCGTGAAAAGGTTCCCGAAACCAATATTATTAAGGATGTGATGATTTATAATCACTCCGACAGATTGGGAAATATAAAACTGACAACAGCTAAAAGCGGAGAAATGACACTTACTGCTGATCAGACCATGTTGATTTTTAAACTCTACGACGGATACAATTATGAGGATATTGTGAATCGTGACAATTATCGTGTAAACAGGCCATTTCAGCGAAGCTGGTTCGCTGAGCAGACAAAAATGTTCAGTGGACTTGATTTTGGGATGAACAGAACTGATGAGAACCTCTTTCGCAACAATTATCAGATGATGAATCTCGAGCAGCTTTCGCGCGTAAGTGACTCATTGAAAAGTGAACTTCAATTGCGCAACGAGCGCCTGATTGCATCCATCGAGAATCAATTTGTTTTTATCAATCAGCTTGATTTTGATGCAATGAGCGATACTTCTGCAGTACATCACACGCTGAGGGAACTGGATACAGGTTTTATGATAAATGCCATTACTAATGCTTTGCAATCGTCGCGTTCTATCAAAAACAACCTTGAATTCAACAACAAGGATTTTGACGGTCGTACCAAAAGAATTGTAAGACACGATCTTGAATGGCATCGCAAGTTCACTTTATCCATAGCCTGCCTGATTCTGTTTTTTATCGGTGCGCCGCTTGGAGCGATCATTCGAAAAGGAGGGTTGGGCATGCCGGTTGTTTTTTCCATCATTTTCTTTGTAATATTTCATGTTATTTCCATTTCGGGTGAGAAATATGCACGTGCCGGTGCCATGTCGCCGATGCTTGCTATGTGGCTCGCCTCACTGGTGCTATTGCCGGTCGGGATTTTTTTGACTTATAAAGCTACTACCGATTCTCCGTTACTTGACGCTGAAAACTGGAACAGGATTTTGAAACGCTTTTTTCCGCAAAAGGAAAATTCAATCTGACAAAAACCTACAGAAAATGAAGATACTTATCCTCTGCAACAAATCACCTTACCCGCCCAAGGAGGGTGGCCCCATTGCCATGAATGCCATTATTGAAGGGCTTGCCGGTGCTGGCCATCAGGTGAAGGTACTGGCTGTCAATTCTGAAAAGTTTGCCGTGGATATTAATTCAATCCCTGATGATTACCGAAAAATGACAAACATCGAGACGGTGTTTATCGACCTTTCAATAAAACCTCTGGATGCTCTGATGAATCTTTTCTCAGGAAAATCCTATCATGTGGAAAGGTTTATCAGTACCAATTTTAAAAAAAAACTGATAGAAATACTTACCCGCGAAAACTTTGATATTGTGCAGCTCGAAACCCTGTACATGAGTCCTTATGTCGAAACCATCCGGAAATATTCTGCTGCGCGAATCCTGCTTCGGTCGCACAACATCGAACATTTGATATGGGAACGTGTAGCAGCTATAACCACGAATCCTCTTAAAAAACTTTATCTCAAACATTTAGCAAAAACACTAAAAAAATATGAACTAGGTGTTTTGGATAAATTTGATGGCATTGTTACCATTACCAATAAAGACGGAGAATATTTCCGGCAAATAGGGTGCAAAACGCCTGTGCTTGCAGTTCCATTCGGAATCAATCTGGAAAAATTCAAGGAAAATCCCGGGATCGAAACTGAATTTCCATCCCTTTTTTCGATAGGAGCCATGAATTGGATACCAAATGAGGAAGGGGTAAAATGGTTTTTGGATAAAGTTTGGCCAAAACTGAATCAGACATTTCCGGAACTTAACTATTACATAGCTGGAAGAGCTATGCCAGACTGGCTTCGACAGGCGGATATGCCGAATGTTGTAGTAGTTGGTGAGGTAGAGGATGCATTTGACTTTATGTATTCAAAAGCCGTTGAAATCGTTCCGCTGTTTTCGGGCAGTGGCATAAGAATAAAAATTATTGAGGGAATGGCTGCCGGACGGGCTGTTGTTTCCACAACCATCGGTGCTGAAGGGATTCATGTTTCTCATGGTGAAAACATCCTTCTTGCTGATAACCCTAACGACTTTTTCGATGCGGTGTGCAAATGTGTACAGAATAGAGAGCTGACCAGAAAGCTTGGAGAAAATGCACGGGAATTGGTTTTTGCCGAACATTCCAACAAAGAGTTGATGCTGCGTCTGGTGGATTTTTATAAGATGCTCAATAAATCACATTAAGCTGTAAATACTATTTTTGTCCAATGAAACTCTTAGTCATACTGCCACGTGTTCCTTATCCGCTCGAAAAAGGTGACAAGTTACGTGCGTACAACCACATAAAATACTTGTCCAAAACGAATGATATCATTCTGTGTGCACTCAACGATACTGACATTCATCCTGAAGCGCTCTCCATACTTTCCCCACTTTGCAGAAGAATATATGTTTTTAATCTCAGCAAATGGAGCATAGCAGTAAATTTGTTAAAAGCTTTATTTAAAGGTATCCCTTTTCAGGCCGGATACTTTTATAATACTGGCGTTGCGCGAAAAATCAAACAGGTAATTGAGGATGAAAAACCAAATCATATTTTTTGCCAGCTTTTACGGGTTGCAGAGTATGTAAAAGATGTCCGCATACCAAAAACCATTGATTATCAGGATGTTTTTTCAAAAGGTGTCGAACGTCGAACAGATAAGTCTCCGTTTTACCTGAAACCACTTTTAAAAATGGAATACCGGCGGCTGCTTAAATACGAACACGACCTTTTCGAGATTTTCGACAATAAAACCATCATTTCGCAACCCGATCGTGACCTGATTCCCCATCCGGACCGTGCTCAAATTCATATCATTCCCAATGGTGTTGATACCGACTTCTTCAAACCTATGGGAAGAGAAAAAAAATTTGAAATTGTTTTTACCGGTAATATGGGATATCCTCCCAATGTTAATGCAGCCGAGTTTCTTGCGCTTGAAATTTTGCCCCTGGTAAAAAGAAAACATCCTGAAGCCAGATTATTGCTCGCCGGAGCTACACCTGACAAGCGCGTGCAGCATTTAAAATCAGAATTTGTCCATGTTACAGGCTGGGTGGAAGACATCAGGGAAAGTTATGCCCAGGCGAGAATTTTTATTGCACCTATGCAAATTGGAACCGGACTGCAAAATAAATTGCTTGAAGCAATGGCCATGAAGATTCCTTCCATTACCTCGCCTCTTGCATTCAGCGCACTCGGTGCAGTGGAAGGAAGAGATATCCTGGTTGGAAATACACCTGCAGAATATGCTGACCTGATCTGCGATTTGCTCGATAATGAGGAACTGGCACGAAAGATTGCCGAATCAGGTTACAATTTCGTGCACGAGCATTACAACTGGAAAAGTGCCACTGCAATACTCGACAACATTATGAAACAAACGTCATGATGTAATCATAAAAAACAATATTATTATGGAAAAGAAAATTGCAAATCTCTCTGCATTATTAATCATTAATGGGATCATTGCCCTGCTTTTTGGTGTATTTGCCTTATTTGTGCCGCAGGAAACAGCAAAATCTGTTGCTGTTTATTTTGGCTTTTTACTCCTTCTTGGTGGCTTGATCGGAATGTATGTTTCGATAAAGAACATGCAACATGGGAAACACTGGCTTTTCAATGTTTTTGGTTCGCTGCTGGGCATTCTTGTCGGGATTTTTATTGTTATTTACACCCGACGCAGTATCGAAATTTTTGCTATTATAATGGGAATCTGGGCAACTATTTTAGGTGTCATTCAGTTGATCTTATTCTTCAATCTGCAAAAAAATGCTGAAAACAAGCGATTGATCCTTTTTTCAGGCATCCTTTCAATTGTTTTTGGAGGGATACTGTTTTTCAATCCTTTTGAATCGATCGTGGCCATACTTGTAATTGTTGGAATTCTGGCCCTGATTTTTGGCCTGTTGCTCATTTATCTGGGGCTGGCTGTCAGAAGGGATAAACAGTAGTTTTTCTTTTAAAATAATTGCCAAAAGCACCTTAAACTTTAGCATTTTCACAGGATAGCTTCTCCCATAACTGAATTGTAAGGTGAGATAGCCTAACTGATTTTTCGGATAATTGATTTGCACAGGTGAATGCAAACAATACTGAAGGTTTTTAACGAATACATTATGCCTGAAATTACTATTTTTGAACACTTTCTGCAATAAATAATTCTTATTAAAATTTATAAAGAACAATGCCCGACGATAAAAAAATCATTTTTTCGATGGTTGGTGTGGGGAAAATTATTCCACCCAACAAACAAATCTTAAAAGATATATACCTGTCATTTTTCTATGGGGCAAAGATTGGGATTATTGGTCTTAATGGATCGGGAAAATCAACTTTGCTAAAAATCATTGCCGGTGTTGATCCGTCTTTTCAGGGTAATGTTGCATTTGCACCGGGATATTCTGTCGGACTGCTTGAGCAGGAACCAGTTCTTGATGACACTAAAACAGTGAAAGAAATTGTGGAAGAAGGAGTGCAGGAGGTCATTGATGTATTAAAAGAATATGAAGCGGTCAATCTGAAATTTTCGGAACCCATGAACGACGATGAAATGAATGCATTGATCGAAAAGCAGGGGAAACTTACCGAACTTATTGACCATCATAATGCCTGGGAAATTGATTCGAAACTGGAACGGGCAATGGATGCCCTGAGGTGTCCTGAAGGGGATGCTTTGGTGAAAAATCTCTCCGGTGGTGAACGTCGTCGGGTGGCTTTATGCCGGTTATTACTCAAAGAACCTGATATTCTTTTGCTCGACGAGCCTACTAACCATCTTGATGCCGAGTCAGTAGAATGGCTGGAACAACACCTTAAACTTTACAAAGGTACTGTGATTGCTGTAACCCATGACCGCTATTTTTTGGATAATGTAGCCGGATGGATTTTAGAACTGGATCGTGGGGAAGGAATTCCCTGGAAAGGAAATTATTCTTCCTGGCTGGAGCAAAAATCAAACAGACTGAAATTAGAAGAAAAAACCGAGAGTAAACGACGCAAAACACTTGAACGGGAGCTGGAATGGGTGCGCATGGCACCAAAAGCCCGGCATGCCAAATCCAAGGCCCGGCTATCGGCCTACGAAAAACTTCTCGATCAGGATGTAAAACAAAAAGAAGAACGTCTTGAAATTTTTATTCCGAATGGTCCAAGACTGGGTGCCAGTGTAATTGAAGCTGTTGATGTTACTAAATCGTTCGGAAACAAAGTGTTATTCGAAAATCTTACTTTTAGTCTGCCACCTGCTGGTATTGTCGGAGTGATTGGGCCAAACGGTGCCGGAAAAACAACACTTTTCAGGATGATTATCGGCCAGGAAAAACCTGACCATGGAGTGTTCAGGTTGGGAGAAACTGTAAAGATCGGATATGTTGACCAAACTCACGCTGAAATTGATCCCGAAAAAACTGTCTGGCAGGTTGTTTCCGGAGGGAATGACAATATTCAGCTTGGTAACCGGTTGATGAACTCAAGGGCTTATGTAGCAAGATTTAACTTTAATGGCGCTGACCAGGAAAAGAAAACTGCTGTACTCTCAGGTGGTGAACGTAACAGGTTGCATCTTGCACTGACACTCAGGCAGGAAGCCAACGTGCTGCTTCTTGATGAGCCAACAAACGACATAGATGTGAATACTCTACGGGCACTTGAAGAAGGCCTTGAAAATTTTGCCGGTTGTGCAGTCATTATTTCCCACGACAGATGGTTTCTCGACCGTGTTGCAACTCACATCCTTGCCTTTGAAGGTGATTCGCAGGTTTATTATTTTGAAGGAAGTTACACCGAGTACGAGGAAAACAGAAAAAAGCGTCTTGGCGACGACAGTCCTCACCGGATCAAATATAAAAAGCTGAAATGAATTTGATATAAAAAAACAACCTCTTTGACCTTGCTGAACAAAAAAAGCTATGCCTGGCAAATATTCGGCTCTTGAACGGGCATAAATAAGATGTATTAAACTGATAAGCGAAACTTAAAAAAGATAACCTTTAAAAGCTGACTGATTTCTGAAATAGTATTGTCAAAATTTGATCGGATATTTTCTGGAAATTTAGATAGCAGCATTAGTCATTCTATTGCACAAAAAAGTATCTTTGTAACAATAACACAACCAGGCATTGATTTTAAACCTTTCCAATATTAAGGTCAGAGAAACAATTCTTTCAGCATTCACTTTGATTTTTGTGATTTTGCTGATGACCAGACTGCCTGCAAATGCCCAGCAGGAAATAGCTGATTATCAAAACAAAAAGTTACAGTTGGAAAAGGAAATTGAATATACCAATGCTTTGATTGAACACAACAGTGAAACAACACAAATAACCCTTACGGATTTATCACTGCTGCAGCATTCTATTGATGCGCGGATGAGTTTGATTCAGCTGTATCAGGATGAGCAGCAGGTTTTGTATGATACCATTTTCACTCAGTTGATATGTATTCATAACTTATCTGAAAAAATCAACCAGTTGAGGGATGAATATTCAAGAATGATCAAGGCTGCATATCGCCAGCGCAATCCTTTTTTTCAACTCTTTAATATTGCTTCAGCCGGTAGTTTTCATCAGGCCTTTAGCAGGCTTAATATGCTCCGTGCCTATACATCCAGACGTAAAGCTCAAATTAACAGTATAGTCAGTACCGAAAAAAAATATAACGCTGCTGTTGTTTCGCTGGAGAAAAAAATTGCCACTAACGAATTGCTGATTGCAGATTTACAGTTACAAACCAGTCGACTGAATGAAGATAAAATATCAAAACAAAAATCAATGTCCGAACTCGAAAAAATGAGAAAGCAGCTTCTTGCACAAAACAGACATTTGCAGCATCACCATCATCAATTAAAACTGAAAATTGACCAGTTACTTTTGGAAGAAATGGAACTGGATACTGATGGAAGTTTACATCTTAAAGCTGATGTTTCAGAAGAACAGCTTTCAGCACTTTTTGAGGTAAGTATGGGGAAATTACCATGGCCGTCTCAGGAGGGTGTATTAGCCTCAGAATTCGGTGAATATCAACATCCAGACCTGAAATGGGTTAAAATTAAAAACAACGGAATCAATGTGATGACCCGGAAAGGAGCAAAGGCAAGAGCAGTTTTTGATGGAGTGGTAACCAGGGTTGTAGAAGTCCCCAATTTTTATCAGGTCGTCATCTTGAGGCACGGCGAATACCTTACAGTATATTCCAATCTGATTGATGTTGAAGTGCAATCTGGACAAAATGTGAAAGCAAAAAGCGATTTAGGCACGATTGTAACCAATAGCGAAACCAACAGGACTGAACTGCATTTTGAAATCTGGAGAGGGAAAAATTTGCTTGATCCAATGCCCTGGTTACTAAAACAACAAGATGCCGTGCAATTTTACCAGTACAAATAAAGTTTCTTAGTGGCTTGGAATTGCGAAAGCGGATTCTGAAAACAATCTATATGAACTTTTTAGAATGTAATGATTTGAGGTTGTTCATTTTAACATAGATTTTTTAAGAATAAAAAACCTGTTTTACAGTAAATTGTTAGTCTATAGGTAAATATTTATTTAAGAAAATACTTGACTTCTGCTTTTCCAACGATTATATTTGCATACTTTTTTAAGAAATTTTTTTAAACTAATCATACTATGAAATTATCGCAATTCAAGTATCATCTTCCTCAGGAACTGATTGCTTTGCAACCCCCCGAAAATCGTGATGAATGCAACCTGATGGTGCTCGATCGAAAAACCCAAACCATTGAGAATAAAGTTTTTACCAATGTTCTCGATTATTTTGACGACGGTGATGTAATGGTGCTGAACAACACCAAGGTTTTTCCTGCCAAATTAATGGGAATCAAAGAGAAAACAGGTGCCCATATCGAAGTTTTTTTATTACGTGAATTGAATCAGGAAACCCGTTTATGGGATGTGCTGGTTGATCCGGCACGAAAAATACGGATCGGGAACAAGCTATATTTTGGTGACCAGGATGAACTTGTAGCTGAAGTAATAGATAACACTACCTCAAGAGGCCGGACATTAAGATTTCTATACGACGGCCCTTATCCTGAGTTTAAACGCATGTTGCAGGCTATGGGGAAAACTCCCCTGCCAAAAACCATTAACCGGGAGGTTAAACCTGAAGATGAAGCTTGGTATCAGACAATTTTTGCCAAGCATGAAGGTGCTGTTGCTGCTCCTACTGCCGGAATGCACTTTAGCCGCGAGCTTATGAAACGGCTTGAACTAAAAGGGATAAATTTTGCTGAACTTACCCTGCATGCCGGTCTGGGAAATTTTCGTCAGATCGAAGTCGAAGATCTGTCCAAACATAAAATGGATTCAGAAGACATGACTATTGATGATATATGCTGTGAGATAGTAAACAAAGCCAAAGATAATAAAAATAAGGTTTGTGCAGTCGGAACCACTACCATGAAAGCCATTGAATCTTCACTTACCATTTCAGGTCACCTGAAACCATATACCGGCTGGACCAACAAATTTATTTTTCCTCCTTATGATTTCAGATTGGCTAATGCAATGATAACCAATTTCCACCTTCCAATGTCGAGCATGATGATGCTGGTAGCCTCATTCGCCGGATATGATTTCCTGATGAAAGCCTATAAAGAAGCTGTTCAGAAAAAATATAAGTTTTTTACATACGGGGATGCAATGTTGATTATTTAATGCATTGATGCAATCTGGACAGCCCGGATATCGGATGAGAAAATCATTGGGTTCAATATTTTAAGTTCTCAGCTATGGGTCAAAATATGCTGTTTATCCACAGATCAGGGTGTTTTGAAGGATTTTACCATGATCTATCTGACTTATGAATAAATCTGTAATTATTGTTGCCGGTGGTGCAGGTCTGAGAATGAAGACTGAAATACCGAAGCAGTTTCTTGCACTAGCGGGCAAACCAATACTAATGCACAGCATCAGCAAATTTTATGCTGCTGATTCGACAATAAAAATTGTTGTTGTGCTTCCTATTGAACATATCGGGACATGGAACCTGCTTTGCTCAAAACACCGTTTTATTGTTCCCCATCAAATTGTCCCCGGAGGTACCGAACGCTATTACTCCGTAAAAAACGGACTAAGTGTAGTTGATCCTGAAGGATTAGTCGCTGTTCATGATGGTGTCAGGCCTCTGGTGAGTCCTTCACTAATTTTGGAGGGTTTCAGATTTGCTGCTGAACAGAAGAGTGCTGTTCCGGTGGTGGCACTGACTGAATCCCTGAGGAAATTAGATGAAATATCAAATCATCCGGTTGACCGTCGGCAGTTTTGCCTGGTTCAGACACCACAAACTTTTCAGACCAGACTGCTTCTTAAGGCTTACGAAACTGACTTCAGGCCTGTATTTACTGATGATGCTGCAGTGTTTGAGGCAGCAGGCAATCCGGTTAATCTGATAGAGGGCATTGCAGAAAACATTAAAATAACCACTCCGCTGGATTTGATTATTGCCGAAACAATATTTAAACATCAGAAGGAATAGAATTTTCAGGTTTGATTTTAAATTACTGCTGTCCGACAAAAATTTTGTATTTACCCCAAATACATTGAAAATATTGCGTCCCTACGGGACTTTATTGTATTTGGGGTCATCTTCAGTTCTACCTATATTTTGCCCCGCTGGGGCAGTCCCGTCAGGGATAAAATATGGGTAGAGAAGATGTTACGAAATAGGCGCAAGTCCCGTAGGGACGAAATTAGAGATTTGTCGGACAATAGTGATTTTAAATTTTACTTTTTTTCAAGAGGCTATATTTGCAGAAAAAACAATTTTTGATGCCGGAAAAAGCTGCAGAAAAAATCATTCTTGGTATAGACCCGGGAACCACAGTAATGGGCTATGGTGTTTTGAATATCAGTGGTTCAGCAATGAAACTGACAACCTTGGGTGTGCTCAAGCTTTCAAAATACAACAGTCACCCCATGCGATTGCGCAAAATCTTTGAACGAACCCTCGCTTTGGTCGAGCAGTATAAGCCCGATGAGCTTTCGATAGAAGCACCTTTTTACGGTAAAAATGTTCAATCCATGCTCAAACTCGGACGTGCACAGGGTGTTGCAATGGCAGCCGCCCTCTACCGCGATATTCCAATTTTTGAGTATTCACCACTTCAAATCAAAAAATCAATTACCGGAAATGGTAATGCTTCTAAAGAACAGGTGGCTGCTATGCTGAAAAATCTTCTCCATTTCACGTCGAACCCCGAAACACTTGATGCTACTGATGGTCTTGCTGCAGCTGTCTGTCACTATTTCAAACGAAATAAATCCTCTGCCGGGAAATCATATTCCGGCTGGAAAAACTTTCTTAGTGAAAATCCTGACAGGGTTTTGTAGGATCAAAAACAGATTGTATTTTTGTTTTCATAAAATCCTCATCCATGAAAACAAAATATTTTATTTCCTGGTGGAATCTTGAAAACCTGTTCGATATACGCGAATCAACAAATCGTGAAAACTGGCTGAGTAATGCACTGGCTAAAGAATTAAAAGGTTGGACTGATTCAGTTCTTCAGCAAAAGATCAATCAACTTTGTTCGATTATCAGACAAATGAATGAGAATAAAGGGCCTGATCTGCTTGGTGTCTGCGAAGTTGAAAACAAGCCTGTGATAGAGCGATTGCTGAATGGACTTTCTCCTCTTGGGCGGGATTATGGTATTGTGCACCATGACATGTCGGACAAACGTGGCATTGACGTGGCTTTCATTTACGACAAAACCAGGTTTATTGCTGAAGAATCCTTTTCACATATCATTCTGAAGCGTACGGCAACCCGCGATCTTTTTCAGGTTAATTTCAGAACCTTGAAAAAAAAGAATCCACTCATCGTAATTGGCAACCACTGGCCGGCACGTTCAGCAGGTGTGCTGGAATCGGAACCCTACAGAATACTTGCTGCTGAAACTCTAAGCTACTGGATTCAACGGATTGCAGAAATCAGGGGAAATGATACACCTGTAATTGTAATGGGCGATTTTAACGATGAGCCTTTCAACCGTTCAGTTACTGACTATGCCCTGGCGTCGGGTGCTGCTACAAATGTGATTTATGCCCGGAATGCACGTTTGTTTAATCTTATGTGGCCGCTGTCAGGCAAAGCAGCCGGGACTTTTTATTTCAACAATTATCCCATGATGATTGATCAGTTTATGGTTACAAAAGCATTGATTAAATCAAATGGTAAAATCCGTATAGCTGAGGATGAAAGCGGTTATCTTGTTAATATTGAGAGTTTCAGTGAAATGATTAGTAAAGGGAGGTATCCAAATTCACTTTCTTTTGGCCGTCCTGCCAAAAAAAGTACATTTAACCCTGACGGATACAGCGACCATTTTCCCATCTCGATGGTTATTGAGGAATAAAAAAGGAGTATAGAAGAACTGAATCAGAAATGAAGATCAAATGCCCGGTGGAAGAATCAAATCGTCATGATATTGTTATAATCAGTCGGACAGACTGTTATTTCATCTTTTTTGGTAATCGGGGATTTTTTATGTTTTGCACCATTTTGTATCAAAATGTTTCAGCATTAATCTTCAATTACTATTGCAAAAATATCTTCCTGATCAGCATAAAAGAATGCTTACAGCGCTTTTGTTGCTTTTGTTTTTGACCGGATGAATATGACCAATCCTTCGAAAATAATCCAGAAAGCAAGAACAATAACTATAATATTGACCGACACAAGCAACCAGTCCTGATCTTTGGTATAGGAGATTTGATTTAGAAGTGATGCCCATAATGTGTTGATGCTCATAAAAATTGCCGGGATGATAGTTATTAGCCATTTCAAGCCACCTTTTTTCTTCAGATAAATAGTTAGAACAATCAGGGCAAGTGCGGCAATTATTTGATTAATTGTGCCGAAAAGCGGCCATAAACTTAGTGCTCCTTTTCCGTCGGCACCGGTAACAAATGCAAGTATTCCGGCACTTAGAATCACTAAGGATGTAGAAAAGTATTTATTTCTAAAGGGACTTGATTCTTTCTGACCAAAGAGTTCCTGGAGAAAAAACCGCTGTAAACGAGCAGAAGTATCAAGGGTTGTACCAGCAAATGAAGCTACAAATACTCCCATGATAATAATAGCAATAGATCTGGGTATGCCAATAGAAGTAATCATATTGGCTGAGCCGTCAACGAAAGCACTGATTTTGGAATTCATGCCCGATGCAGCAGCCCATGATCCATAATTGTTGCTCCATGCCGAAATCCCGGTGAGCATTTCCCCGTTCTCATTCTTAAAACCCAGACCGATTCCGGCCCCGACAGCAATGATGACCAGCAATGCCAGTGCTCCCTCAGTAAGCATGCTGCCATAACCTACAAAAAGTGCATCCTTTTCATTGGATATTTGTTTGGAAGTTGTACCTGAAGCAACAATCGCATGAAAACCTGACACAGCCCCGCATGCAATGATGATAAAGAGGGTTGGCCAAATGGCAGGAGCATCTGTTTTTCCTAAGTTAAAAGTTGGTGCAACAAATTCAAGCCCGGTGCCAAAAGAGGTGAAGATTATCCCAAGCATCAACAACCCCATTGCAATAAGAAGTTGATGAGAATTTATATAGTCCCTGGGTTGAAGAAGCGTTGTTACCGGGATAATTGAAGCAATGAAGGCGTAAATCAGCAGGATAATTGTCCAGATTCCTGTAGCCGGAATGCCACAGATTTCAATGATGTTAACGGGAAAATAATTCCCTGCAATGACCGTAATGTACATAATAACAACAGCAAAGATACTCGGCAGGAGAAAATCTTTGCCACGCTTGTAAACCTGATGCCCGAGCCAGACTGCAATAGGTATTTCGAGCCATATCGGTACGACTGAGCCGGGGTACATGTCGAATATAATTGCCATGACTAATCCCAGAACAGCAATAAGAATCCATAACTCCAGCAACCCAATGATGTAAAAAAATACTTTCGTTCGCTTGTTCAGATAAATGCCTGTAATTTCTGCTATAGAGTGCCCGCGATGACGCATTGAAGTAATTAAAGTCCCATAATCATGCACCGCACCTATAAAAATACTCCCGAAAAAAACCCACAGCACTGCGGGTACCCAGCCCCAGATGATGGCAATAGCAGGTCCAACAATTGGACCTGTTCCTGCAATAGAGGTAAAATGATGACCGAAAATAATCTCTTTTTTGGTGGGGACGTAATCAAATCCATCATACATGGTTTCTGCAGGTACCTTGAATTTTTCATCAATTTTAAAAATACGCCTGCTGATAAATTTTCCGTAAAGGTGATACATCAACAGATAACCGGCAAATACCAAAAACATTACAACCAGCGGATGCATAACAGAGAAATTTAAAGTTAAAGTATTGACATTTTGTTAAATATGATCTTTACCCTGAAAATGGATAGGTTACACACAAATTCATTTTGTCTTGCGAAAGTATTCATTTTTCAAAACAAAGCTATTTTTGCAGCCATCCAAAAGTAAAACCATGATGCAGGAAATTTTTGATTTTCTCACTGCGTTGCGAAATAATAACAACCGCGAATGGTTCAACGCTAATAAAGAATGGTACGCAGAAGCCAAACGGCTGCATGAAATTTTTGTAGCCAAAATTATTAAAGAAGTCGCCGTTTTCGATAGTGATGTCGCACTTTTATCTCCTTCTGATTGCACCTTCAGGATATACCGCGATGTAAGGTTTCGCAAGGACAAATCACCCTACAAAACCAACATGGGTGCCTATCTGAGCCGGGGAGGCAAAAAGAGCAATTACGGAGGGTATTACCTGCATCTTGAACCGGGTGCTTCATTCCTTGGAGGTGGGATGTGGATGCCTCCTGCCGAAATTCTTAAACTTATAAGACTGGAAATTTACAATTTTCCCGACGAATTCAAGCAAATCATCCAAAATTCTGATTTTATCAGTATTTATGGCCCACTTACCGGCGAAAAATTAAAAAGTTATCCTAAAGATTTCCCTTCTGATTTCCCTGAAATTGAGCTGTTAAAACATAAAAGTTATGCTGTAACATCCCCTCTCAGTGACAAAATGATTTTAAGCGAACATATTCCGTACGTTGTTGTTAAATCTTTCCAAACGCTGCTGCCTTTGGTGAAATTTATCAATCGTGCTATAGATGAAGCACAGCCCGGTTAAGAAAATGCTTTTATCATTATTGACTCTGAATCGAATTATTTATGGTTGGTTGTAAAGAATCCATTAAAATAAATAATTTTACAGGCTGTTGATCCGGCCATGTTAAAAATTTCTCCGGAAGACAACCATCAGACGCTGAAAGCAGATTATAGCATAAGAATATGTTCGTAAGGTTTTACCTATGCACCGACATTTCAGTAAAAAAAGTTAATCAGGATTATCGGATTTAATCAAATGATGATTACATTTGCAGATGTTCATGGGAATTTTATGTAATGATAAAACCAAAGCATTTTTTCTAAAAAATCATGATATGGAAAAAGAAAATAAAAGATTGAAAGTTCTGGCGGTTGACGATAACAAGGCAATTTTGATGATCAACAAGGAGCACCTCTCCGCACGGTTTGATGTTATTACCAAACTGAATGACAAAGAAGCCATGCTGTGGATGGAAGCAGGCAATTTTCCCGATATCATTGTGGCAGATATGGAAATGGATAATGACAAAGAAGCCGGGTTTAAATTTTTAAAAAATATACGTTCCAGTGGTTATTTTTCAGCTATTCCGGTCATTATTCTCAGTGGGAGCGAAGAAGCCAAAGACACTCCCCTCAGGGTTAAATGTCTCAACGAAGGTGCTAATGCTTTCATGACAAAGCCATTTAGTCCGGAAGAGCTGGAAGCAAACATCACTGCCATTTTACGAACAGCAGGGAAATTATAACCATTAATATCTACTGTTATGTCATCAAAAAGTCACATTGCAGTGGTTACCAGCTCACCTGAAATTACAGATGATTTCACCAGGGAGTTGGGAGCTTTTTACGAAATTGAATTTTTCAGGAATGGGATTTTTTTGGTTAATGATATCAGAAATGCAGGCAAAAGATTTGATTTGATAATTTCCGATGCGGAGCCCGGTGAAAACGGAGGGATTTATCTCAAGAAAGCATTGCAATCAGAAACCATTCATCCGGTGGTACCTTTCGTATTGCTTGTTGCCCAACTGACAAACGAAATTAAAGTAGCATGTTTGAAGGAACGAATTGCCGAGCTGGCCAGAAAACCTGTCAGTTTTACGCAGTTAAAAACCCGTATTACATATCTGCTTGAGCATTGGAACGAGCATCCGGAAGTTGGGCACGACGATCAAAAATCTGCAAAATATAAAGCCAGATGGGATAAACGATTGTTCGATATTATTTTTTCAGCTTTTGCGCTCATCGTCCTTTCTCCGCTTTTTCTGCTGGTAGCAATTGCTTTGCTTATCGAATCAAAGGGAAAAGGCGGTGTATTTTATTTTTCTTACCGTATTGGAACCGGATTTCAGAAATTCAAATTCTGGAAATTTCGTTCCATGTATCCTGATGCTGATAAACGTCTTAAGGAGCTCAAGCATCTAAATCAGTATGCTTCCCCGGGTATGGGCCAGTTGAATGCTGATAATGAAGAGCCGGAAAGATTAATGAAACGCTGTAAAGAATGCGAGGAGAAAAATATTCCCTGTCAGCAGCCCAGATACACCGACAAAGGGATGGTGTGCGGAAAACTTTACAACGAGGTGAAAGAAGCAGCATTTATTAAAATTAAGGATGATCCGAGAATAACCAGGGTTGGCAGAATCATTCGGAATACAAGTATAGATGAGCTGCCACAGTTGTGGAATGTGCTTACTGGTGATATGTCCATTGTTGGTAATCGTCCGTTGCCTGTCTATGAGGCTGAGAAATTGTCGGTTGATAACTTTGCAAAACGATTTTTGGCTCCGGCCGGAATTACGGGTAAATGGCAGGTAGAAAAAAGAGGACGTGGCGAAATGTCGGAAGAAGAACGCCTGAACCTCGATAATCAATATGCTGATGAATCAAGTCTTGTGAATGACCTGAAACTCATTTTAAAAACCATACCAGCTTTATTTCAAAAGGAAAATGTCTGATTTTTACAGGCAAATAAAGACTTTTAACAAAAAAAAGAAACAATGCCATCCTGCAGATTAAGTGCTGTGCTGTTGATGATTTTACTTATCCCGTTTACGGTTTTTCCCCAATCACCGGAGGATGATGGTTTTGACAGCGGACCGCTCAATATTCCGCCACTTGAGGTCATCATTGACTCTGCACTTACCCGATCACCATTACTCAAAAAATACGATGCAGCTCTGGATGCTGAGGCTTTTAATCTTTCCTTTGAAAAACGAAAATGGTTGGATTATCTTTACATTGAAGGTAATACAAGATATGGTGTTTACGATCAGATTTACCTCCAGGGACTTGAAAATGGAACAGAACCCCCGATTGGTATTCTCAATCAGCGAAAGCAAACATGGTACTATGCCGGAGTAAGCGTTAAACTGCCTTTTTCGACTATAATCAACAGAAAAAAGCATTTGCTGCAAACCGAAAAAGCTATTGAAGTCATTCGCCAGGAAAAGGAAATGATGGCCGATGACCTGAAGAAAACCATTATCGAAGGCTATTATGATGTACTGTTCAAGTATGAGAGTATGCATACTTTTTATGCCATTTATCAGGATTTGAGAATTGCTTACCTGGATGCAGTTAATCGTCTTCAGGAACAAAAAATCAATTTTCATGATTATGCCATACTTTCATCAACTTATGGCAAAGCCAAAAATGATTACGATCTTGCAAAAAGTGATTTCCTGAAAAGTATTAATATGCTGAGATTTATAGCAGGCTGGGACTTTTAAATAATTTGAAATGGATATTTACAGGGCATTCAAATTGGTTATCAGGTATTTCTGGTTATTGGTTTTGGTACCGATAATTTTTGGTGGTTTAATGTATCTGGCTACCCAAAACCAGCCCAGAGAATATTCATCAAAAGCTACAATCTTCACCGGCCTCACATCAGGTTACTCTATCGAAAGTCAAGCCAGCGACCGCGTTGATTATTTTGCTACAACCGCTGCATTCGACAATATGCTGAACATTCTCAAATCCAAAAATGTACTGGAAGAAGTCGGTATCAGGCTTTTTATCCAAAATATCATGCTCGAAGAACCTGATTCAAGGTACATTACACCGGCTACTTTTGCTGATTTACAGTCAATAACACCCCAGGAGGTTAAAGATCTGGTTGTTAAAGATAATCCGGAACTGACCTATGAGCGCATGCTTAATTATAAAAATCAAAGCGAGGACAATTTTTTATATGAGTTGCTCAATCTCAAACACCGACATTATAGTTTTGAGGCGCTTTCGTCAAGAGTTAATGCCCGAAGAGTGCAGGGCAGCGATTTACTCGAAATTTCCTATAAATCTGATGATCCTGGAATTACCTATCAAACACTGAATATTCTGATTGAGGTGTTTTTTCAGGTTCACAGCTCGCTCAAAATGGCACAAACCAGCACAGTGGTCGATTATTTCGAAAAGCAACTGGCCAATGCCTGGGAAAGGCTGGTAGCCGAAGAAAATAAACTGCTTGAGTTTAACAAAGAAAATCGCATCATCAATTACCACGAGCAAACAAAATATGTCGCATCCCAGAAAGAACAGTTTGAGCTGGCTGTGCAGCAAACACAACTTGAAAGTGGGTCAGCTGCCTCGGTGCTTCTGCGTCTTGAGAAGGAAATAAGCAGCCGTTTTGATGTAAATTTGAGAACCCAAAAGATTGGAAATCTAAGAAATGAATTGCTGAATATCAATCAGCAGATCGAACAAATCGAAATTTTAAAAACTGATGATTCACCTGCCGGGAAAATGGCGGGACTGCTCGATCGTAAAGCAACCATCGAAAACCAAATCAGACTGACCGTGGATTCGTTGTTTATGCTCGAGCGCAATATTGACGGAGTTGAACGGGAATACATTTTACAGCAATGGTTTGAGAACACAATACTGCTCGAAGGTGCCAAAGCACGTTTGAAGGTGCTGGAAAGCAAACGCCGCGAATTTGATGAATTGTATATGTTTTTTGCTCCCTTAGGTGCTACCATCAATAGGATTGAGCGCGCAATTGATGTTTTTGAAAGGGAATACCTCAGCATACTTCACAACCTGGGCCTGGCCAAACTTAAACAACAAAACCTTGAGCTTTCAGCCACCATGGATATTCTCGACGAACCTTTCTACCCTATAACCACCCAGCCAAGCAAAAGAAAACTTTTTGTTCTGATTATTGCCATTTTTTCATTTTTATTTGTTCTGGCAGGTATTTTTATTACCGAATTTCTCGATCGCAGGCTGAAGACTGTCAAACGGCTGGAAAATCTGACAGGCCTTAAAGCTGCAGGTGTAATAGTTAAAGATCAGGCAAGCAGCAAGGTTGATATTCCAAAGTTGTCTGAGCGGGCCATGACTGATCTTACAGAGCATCTGTTCACCACCATATTCGAAAAAAGTCAAAAATCTCCGATATACCTTCAGGTGTTTAGTCATTGGGAAAATGAGGGGAAATCCTACTTTGTGCAAAAATTGTCGGACGAGCTTCAACGGCTGGGATACAGGGTTTCGATACTGAATATCGGTGAAAATGAAAATGTGGATAGTGAAAATACGAGAGTAATTTCAGAAGCAGAGTTTTATCAGTTAAAATCCCCGGAAGATTTATGTGGAAATCATCATTCCAAAGCATGGTCGCAATGTGATTTTGTTCTGGCCGAAATCCCATCCTTATCAGGTTTCAGAATAAATTATCCTTTGACAAAGGGTGCAACAATAAATTATTTATTGTGTGCAGCCTCACGAACCTGGTCTGCCGCTGACAGCCATTATCTTGAAAAACTCAGAACAGCTGCTGTTGGTAGTTTGTTTGTCGTTTTAAATAAAATTACTCCTGACAATATTGAAGAATTCATTGGCGATATACCAAAGAAAAGATCACCATTCCGCCGATTTGTTAAAAACAGGTTGTTTAAACGCTATATCGGTTTCCATTCATGAAAAGTCTTGTTGATAAGCTGAACAGGTCAAATAATTTTCATTCTCTTACCGGAAATGTTTCGTTCGCTGTTTTTAATGCCATTACTTTTCTTGTTATGGCCCGGACTCTGGATAAAGAGCTTTTTGGTCAATGGATTCTTTATGTGACAGCCGCTTCGCTGCTCAATATGTTGAGAGTCGGATTGGTGGGTACAGGCGCCATTCGTTCCATATCACTTGCCGGTAACGAAGATCAGAAGGCTTATATCGGTTCGACCTATAAACTTGGTTTGTGGACTTTCGCAGCAACTGCAGCTCTTTTTTATCCTTCATTTTTTATCCTGAAAATTTTTTATTCCGAAAGCATTTATTTCCCCGTTCTTTTGTTTTATCCGCTGTTATCACTGGTAATCCTGCCTTACAATCAGGCTTCTATCGTTACCCAGGCCAGACTTCAGTTTGCCAGGCTTTCACTGATGAAAACCATTCATGGAATTTCCATGCTGCTTTTAATCGGAGTTTATGTTTATTTTTTTGAAGTAAAATTGGAAGTATTGCTGCTTTTGCATGCATTTTCCAATTTTCTGCCCGGTATTCCTGCCCTGATTTTTGGTTGGGATGGCTGGCGGGATGTAAGGTTTTCAACAAAAAAGCACATAAAAGAGTTGCTCAGATTTGGGAAATACTCCACACTGATTTCTGTAGGCAGCAGTTTGTTGCGCAGTGCCGACACTTTTATTCTCAGTATGTCTGCTGCCATGGGTGCAACAGCAATAGCTGTCTATGCTATTCCGATGAAGTTTGTAGAAGCAGTTGAAATTCCTTTGCGCAGCTTTTCAGCAACTGCCTATCCAAAACTTTCCCAGGCTTTCGGGCAGGGTAAAGAAAAATTCAACGAAGTGCTTCACAGTTACAATGTAGCCACAACACTTTCCATTCTGCCCGTCATTCTTATTTTGCTTGTTTTTTCGGGGCCTTTGCTCCGGTTTGTTGGCGGTAGCGGTTATGAGGATTCATTGCTGCTTCAAAAGCAAGTACTTTATATCATTCTGGTTTACATCCTTTTGCTTCCGTCCGATCGTTATATAGGAGTTGCATTGTTTGCGCTGAACAAGCCGGTGAAAAATTTCTATAAAACAATGATGATGCTAGCTGCGAATATCATTTTCGATCTGATAGCAGTTTTTTATCTCCAGTCGCTTGTGGCTGTGGCGCTGGCAACTTTGATATTTACTCTTCTCGGGGTGTTTTACGGATGGTTTTTTGTGAAGAAAGAAACAGGAGTGCGGTTTTTGGATATGATTACCAACGCCCGTAGGATAATAAACCAATCACGGTATATTTTGACACGGAAAAAAAATTGATCTTTCATGGAAGCCATTTCTGCCAAAATACAGTTTACCAAAATTTCTGCAGTAATACTGCTGGTTGGCTTCTTGTTGCTTGCCATATTCATGTTTCTCAGACAAAATTTTGTCGGAGGTATGGTATTTTTACTGGCTCCGTTTTTAATAATTTTTATCGGATTGATTTTTAAGGATGCACGTATTGGGCTGGCCAGTGTGTTTATTATCAATTATTTTGCACTGGGACTTGTCAGATATGTGCCTGCTCCCTGGGGATTGAGTGTAGATGGTCTGTTGCTGCTTGTATGGGTATCACTGTTTTTTAAGGCTTTCAGCGAGCGCATTCCGATGTCGAAAGCCCGCAATGATCTTACACTAGTTGTTTCAATATGGTATGGCTATATTTTCCTTCAGCTTTTCAACCCTGAGGCAGTGAGCCGTGAAGCATGGTTTTATGCTATGCGGGGATTGGCATTTTACCAGTTTTTGATAATTCCGTTGAGTTTTGTTTTACTTGATCATCCCAGGTACATGCGAATGATGATTAATGCCTGGGCTTTCTTCACTATACTTGCGGTTTTGAAAGGAGTGATCCAAAAGTTTTCAGGTTTTGATCCTTTTGAACAAAAATGGCTTGACAGTGGAGGTGCATTGACGCATATCATAGTTACCGGAACACGATATTTTTCCTTTTTTTCTGATGCAGGTAATTATGGCGCTTCAATGGGATTCTCCGGGGTGGTTTTTTCAATTATTGCTCTTCATAGTAAAAAGCTGAAGAAAAAACTTATTTACGGTATAATTGCCCTGGGAGCTTTTTACGGTTTGCTGATATCAGGAACGCGTGGTGCTTTAGCTGTTCCTGCAGGAGGGTTTTTACTTTATACCATTCTTTCAAAACGGATGAGCATTCTTATTCCCGGATTAGTATTCATGATCGGCATGTTTGTTTTTTTAAAGTACACAACCATTGGTCAGAATAATTACGAGATCAGACGTGCACGCACTGCACTTGATCCGGATGATGCTTCCTTTAAAGTTCGCCGCGAAAACCAGAAAAAACTTGCTGTTTATCTCGCTGCCCGACCTCTTGGCGGAGGTGTTGGCTCTGCTGGAAACTGGGGTCAACGTTTTACTCCCAATACTTTTCTGGCCAATGTGCCCACTGATAGCTGGTATGTTATGATTTGGGCTGAAACAGGTGTTGTTGGTTTAATTTTGCATATCATCATATTGCTGTTTATTCTGATCAAAGGCGTCTGGATAATAATGGCAAAACTGAAAGACACCGAATTGATTTATCCCCTGATTGGCCTCCTTTCGGGAATGTTCGGAATTATGCTTGCTTCCTATGGAAATGGCGTGCTTGGTCAAATGCCAAACGGCATTATTATTTATCTTAGCATGGCTTTTATCTGGATGGCCCGAAAATGGGAAACGGATAATGCAACACGTAAAACATATCAGCAACACGCAGAATTGTCTTTTTAATGCTGATAAGTAAAGAGATTGTTAATTATCTTTGAAATAAAAAAGAATCATGAATGAAAAACCAATAGTATCTATAATCACCATCAATTACAATCAGTCAGCAGTAACCAATGCATTGCTGGAATCGCTCAATAAGGTGAAATCACCTTCATTTGAAGTCATTGTAGTGGATAATGCTTCAGGTAATGAAGACCACAAAAATATTAATACCTCTTACCCATTTGTAAAATTGGTTCTCAGTAAAACCAATCTCGGATTTGCCGGAGGAAACAATCTGGGGTATCAGTATGCTTCCGGAGATTATATTTTACTTCTGAACAATGATACTGAAGTTGATCCTGAATTTATGCTTCCGATGGTTGAGCTTTTGCAAAATGATGCGAAAATCGGGGCAGTCAGTCCAAAAATCAGATATTTCGATCACCCTGATACAATCCAGTATGCAGGATTTTCGCCAATGAATATGCTTACCCTGAGGATGCATGCCTGGGGCTTTAAAGAGCAAGATCGCGGGCAGCATGATACAAGGAAACGGACAGATTTTGCCCATGGATGTGCAATGATGATTCCACGTCGTGTCATTAATGATGTGGGAACCATGTGCGAAGATTATTTTCTTTATTATGAGGAACACGACTGGAGTAAGCGAATACGCGATGCCGGCTATATCATCATGTACCAGCCCGCCTCACTCGTGCTGCATAAAGAATCTATTTCCATCCGTAAAGACAGCTCTTTGAAAACCTATTATCTGAACAGAAACCGAATTCTGTTCATGCGCAGAAACCTGAAAGGAGTTTCAAGATTAGTTCCTACGTTGTACCTTATTTGCATTTCAATTCCAAAAAACTTACTGGTTTTTCTTTTATCCGGCAAAAAGGAACATCTTACTGCTTACTGGAAAGCCATCACCTGGCACTTTGAACATTCGGTGCTTCATAGTTCCCAAAAGAAAGCTCAAAATTAATTTACCTTTTTTGAAATTTAACCTATGAAAATTCAAAACAGAGACATAGTAGTTGTTGGCATTCAGGCCTGGGACCTGACTATTGGCAGCAATGCCAAAAATATTGCTTCCGAATTTGCCAGAGATAACCGTGTGCTTTATGTGAACATGCCTATGGATAGAAACAGCAGGCGCGCAGAAAAAGGTACTGAGAAAATGATAAAACGGGAAAATGTGCTCAAAGGATTAGAACCGGATTTGGAGTTGGTAGATAAAAATTTATGGGTGCTCAATCCGCGCACTGTACTCGAATCAATCAACAAAATCCCGGTTAAGGCCATTTACAATTACCTCAACCGGCGCAATGCGCGACGATATTCCGAAAAAATCCTGGATGCCCTTAATCGCCTTGACTTTGGCAATTATCTTTTATTCAACGACAGCTCGATGTTTTTAGGTGTTTATTTAAAAGAAATGCTTCGACCTGATAAATACATTTATTACATCCGCGATAACCTGACCAAAAATCCCTACTGGGCAAAACATGGTAAGCGGCTTGAGCCGGTTACTATCAGACAAGCTGATGTTGTGGTTACCAATTCGATTTATTATGCTAACTATGCCAAACACTTCAATCAGCATTCCTATATGGTGGGTCAGGGATGTGATGTCACGCTTTTCAATGATGAAAAAAATGACATTCCTGTTGCCGAAGTGCTAAAGACCATACCCTCACCTATTATTGGCTATGTGGGTTATCTGACCAGCCGGCGCCTGGACATCGACATAATAGCCCATGTTGCAGCCGAAAAAACCGGTTACAGTGTTGTACTTGTCGGACCTGAAGATGATGTTTTTAAAGAATCTCCGCTTCATCAGATGAAAAATGTATATTTCCTTGGTAGTCAACCACCTGAAATACTACCCACCTTTATTAAGGGATTTGACCTTTGCATCAACCCACAGATTGTAAATGATGCTACAATCGGTAACTACCCCCGTAAAATAGATGAGTACCTTGCCATGGGAAAGCCAACGTTAGCAACATGGACAGAAGCTATGGAGTATTTTAAAGATTATACCTATTTGGGTAAAAACAAAGAAGATTATATTTCGCTGATCGATAAGGCTTTGGCTGAGGACTCTCCGGAATTGCAAAAATCCCGCAGGGAATTTGCACTCAATCATTCATGGGAAACCAATGTCCTTGAAATCGGTAAAGCCCTTGCTAAACTTGCATAATCATCAAAAATTAAAACAGTCATGAGCTTTTTGTCAAAAATAAAATCAAATCCAAGAATCAAAAAATTTGTTCTCTGGCTGATAACCCCAAATCGCAACCCTCGTCCAAGATGGTTTATCCGTTGGTTTGTAAACCCTTTTCTTCACAAAAAAGGAAAAGGATCAGTTATCCGACGGCGTTCCAGGATTGATGTTTTCCCTTGGAAACGTTTTGAAATAGGGAAATTAACCACTATCGAAGATTTTACAACGATTAACAATGGATCAGGTGATGTGATTTTGGGCGACCGCGTGCGTGTCGGAATTGGGTCGGTAATAATCGGCCCTGTTACTATGGGAAATGGTTCCGGTCTTGGTCAACATGTATTTGTCGCCGGTTTTAATCACGGTTACGAAGATGGTACAAAAAATTCCAGTCTTCAGCCTTTGAACATTAAACCTGTGATTATTGAAGAAGAAGCGCACATAGGAGCAAATTCAGTTGTTACTGCCGGGGTTAGAATCGGAAAACGATCACAGGTCGGTGCAGGCAGTGTGGTAACAAAGGATATTCCGCCATTTTCGGTAGCAGTTGGCAATCCGGCAAGAGTCATCAAACAGTTTAATCCGGGAAACGGCCTTTGGGAAAAAGTAAGCAATAAACCAGCCTGACATTTTTTAAGATTTTCGCAGAAGAAAAAGCAACAATTAATTGAGACAAATTCATCACATCGAAAAAAACCATTATTTGTCCGGTTCTAAAACAGGGGAGGCCGGTTTGCAGCAGCTTGGAGCTTTTTCAGCAGCGTTGAGGTATTATCTGATGATTTTTTTTATTTTAGTATTGCTGATACTTTCCAGTACTGGTGTTTCTCAGAATTGTACATACATTGTTAATCCCGATTCCGGCACTACTATTATTGATCCTGAACACTTTCCTGACATCAGTCCGGGTGATGTGCTGTGCTTCAAAGAAGGCCCGTTTTTCCAGATTTTGGTCAAGGATATTCACGGGCAACCGGGGAATCCGATTATCCTTCGAAACCTGGATAAGCAAACAATTATCAGCGGAAAGACAGCCAATTATGGGATGTCTGTTCGTAATTGTTCCTTCCTCGAAATTCTCGGGAATGGAACTACAGAAATTGATTACGGATTTTATTTTGAAGAAGTCGGAGCAGGAGCAGGATTGTCACTCGATCAGCTTTCAACTGATATTACTGTTGCCCGGGTTGAAGTTGCCAACACAGCTCTGTCCGGAATAGTTGCCAAAACCGACCCTGACTGCAGCTTCACTTCCACACGGGACAAATACACCATGTATAATATCATTATCAGGGATAATTATATCCACGATATTGTTATGGAGGGTTTGTACATCGGCAACTCATTTTTTAATGGAAAATTAATCAGTTGTGGTGCGTTGGACACACTCGTTTTACCTCATGTGCTCGAAGGTGTGCAGGTGTTTAACAATATCATCGAAAATACTGGTCGCAATGGGCTGCAGGTTAATTCAGCAGTTCAAAACTGCAAAATTTACAACAACCGGATCAGCTTCGACAGCCAGTCTGAAACTCCAAATCAGATGGGAGGTATCCAGATTGGAGGAGGAAGCATTTGTGATTGTTACAATAATCGTATTTCAGAAGGAAAAGGCAGTGGAATTGAAGTTTTTGGCCGAGGTAATTTTATGCTCTACAATAACCTAATTGAATATCCTGGACGATCTTTCAAACCTAATGAACCTCACTACGATTATCCTAAACACGGAATTTTTGTCAAACACGTAAATACTGATCCGGAAGCAAAAATTCAAATTTTCCACAACACCATAATTTTTCCGAAAAGCGACGGGATTTTATTTATGAATGATTCTCTGGAGGGCAGCCAGATTAAAAATAACATCATTATTAGCCCGGGTTCTTATGAGCAGATTAGCTCCGATGGCTATGTTCATTATGATAATATCGAACTGGATGTTTCGCATAATTTTTTTACTCAGGATATTGATAAAGCATGTTTTACTGACTATTTTCTGGCTGATTACACTTTGAAACCTTCTTCACCTGCAGTGGATCAGGGAGAGGATCTAAGTAGTTTTGGTATTGATTTCGATTTTCAGGGATGTCAGCGCCCGTTAGGAAAAGGGTTTGATATTGGGGCATTCGAGGCTGATCCTGAGGATGAAGAAGCGTC
>RZYY01000222.1 GCA_009930115.1 Sphingobacteriia bacterium
TTTCACTGCTCACCGATGCTGACCAGGACGACAAAGAAGACAACAATAAAGTTTCGCTGATGACTATTCACAGTGCCAAAGGGCTTGAATTTCCCTACGTCTATATTGTCGGAGTTGAAGAAAATCTTTTTCCCGGTATTCAGTCCATTGCTTCGAGAGCTGATCTGGAAGAGGAAAGAAGACTTTTTTATGTTGCCCTTACCAGAGCAGAAAAAGCTGCGATTATTTCATATGCCGAAACACGTTACAGATGGGGTAATCTTACCATGTGCGAGCCCAGCCGCTTTATTGATGAAATTGACCCGGAATTTATTGAATTCCCCCGAAAAGTAAACAATCACCCCAGCGACCATAACAGATTCAGGTACGATAACGACCAGCCTGTATTCAAAAAACCATCGCTGATTAATCCTGAAAAGCTGAAAAAAATCGGGGATTCCAGACACAACACACAGAAAACAGATGAGCAGTTTGAAGGTGATGATACTTCAGGAATTTTGCCCGGAATGCAGGTTGAACATCAGCGCTTCGGCAAAGGCAAAGTGCTCACCGTGGAAGGGAATGGCCCTAACCGAAAAGCTACTGTTTTTTTTCACACAGTTGGTCAAAAGCAGTTAATCTTAAAATTCGCACGCCTTAAAATTATCGGCTAAACTGATTTTAAGCTATTTTTGCAGGTTATGTCCAATTTGCCCAACATGAAACAAAAAATTTCAGACAGTATTAAAACATTACTCCGTAATGAGTTTACCCGCTCTGCAACAGGATCACTAAGTTACCGGCAGGGGCAAAGTCTTTATCTCAACGGGCAGTGTTCATTGTTGTCAGAATCGGGAAACCATTACCGCTTTTCAGTTGATGACAAATATGGCGATTTTCAGGTCGAAATTTTTTACACTGATGAATTAAAAGCAGAATGTTCGTGTAAAAGCGAATTGCTTTGCAGGCATAAAACAGCAGCCTTGCTTCAGCTGGATGAAATCTTCAGGCTGGGTGAAGACGAATTACCGCCCGAAGGGATTAAATATACACGCAAAGGTATGATACAGCGTGTGATCGAAGAACGTAAAAAGAAAGCACTCCAGGCAAATTATTCCGTCGAGTTTGCTGATAATATATATGGGGAACACCTGCTCACCAACGATCGGGGTGTCGTTTACCGGATCACGCTAAGAGATCTGGAGCGGCGACATGGGTATTGCAATTGCCCGGATTACAAAAACAACAAGCTGGGCACCTGTAAACACCTGATCTATGTTTTTTTGCAATTAAAAGAACATCCTTCACTGGTACCTTCACAGCTACCGCCTTACCCATTTATCGAAGTTTTTCTGAATCCATTTCGCAACAACAAAATCAGCTATTTCTATCCGGAAAAAATGACCGGCCCGCTGGCTGAACTTTTTTACCGCTATTTTGGGAACAGAAATTTTATTGAAGATGAGGAAGATGAAAGCTTTACAGGATTCTTGAACAACACGGAAAAATTCAAGCAAATCCTTGTACGGCCGGAAGTTATAGATAAAGTTAAAAAAGCTGCCGAACAAGCCTCCATCCTGCGTCTCAAACAAACACGCAAACTGAATTTTTCGCTGTTGAAAACCAATCTGCCACCTTTTCAAATGGAAGGAGCAGAATTTGCAACCTTCAGAACTGGTGCTATACTGGCCGACGATATTGAGCTTGGAAGAATACAGCAGGCAACCGCTGCAGCAATTCTGAAAAGAGATATTTTCGGTTTTACCAAATCCCTGATTATTTGTCCGGCTAATCTGAAACAACAGTGGAAAAGAGAAATTGAACAACTTTCCGGAGAACAACCGCTGTTGATCGAAGGTACCACCGAACAGCGTCAAAAACTCTACCAGACAGGCAGTCACTATTTTCAGATCGTAAATTATGAAAATGTGCTTCATGATCAGAAAATATTAGCTGAAAACAATCCTGACTTTATCATCCTTGACGAAGCACAACGCATTAAAAACTACGAGTCTGCCATTTCATCAGCCATCCGGTCTTTACCACGAAGGCATACCCTTTTACTTGCAGGAGGGCCTTTCGATTCAAATATTATTGAGCTTTATGCCATGGTTTTGCTGGTGGACGAAAGCCTCCTGTCTCCATTATGGGAATTTTCTTACAAATACTGCTATTTTGACGATCATGGCAAAAATAATATTGTCGGTTATTACGACCTTGATGAGCTAAACCTGAGACTGGAAAAAATTTTACTGCGCCGGCGAAAAGATGAAGTTATCAAACAATTACCGCAAATAAGCAACATTGATGTGCCGGTGGATATGCATCCTTATCAGATTAAACTTCATTTGAAATATGCACGGGAACTGATTGGTATTCTGTCAAAAAAAGTAATTAATCCGTTTGAACTGCAACTGGCGCTTCAACTCATCAGAAAACTCAGAATGCTTGCTGATTCTACGTTTTTAGTTGACGATCTGACCAACATTTCTCCAAAAATTGATGAGGTAAAAAGTATCCTGACTGAAAAATTGAATTTGCGCAAAAGCCGTAAAAAAATAATCCTGTTCACCGAGTGGAAAAAAATGATTCAAATTCTCGGGCGGATGTTGCGGGTCAACAGGATCAAATATGTTGAAATAACTGATGAAACACCTGAAAAACAGCAAAAATTATTAATAAAAAATTTCGACCAGGATGAAAATTGCAATGTGATGCTTTGCGGAAATGTCGAAATGATTGATGCGGGAATCAAAAAAGCTGAGGTGATAATCAATTTTGATGCTCCAGCCGAAAGAGAGACCAAAAGCCTGCGTATGGGAAACCTGACTGACATTCTCAGACATCGTGGAAACCTTACCATCATTAATCTTTATGCTAAAAATTCGCTGGAGGAAAAAATTAATGCCGGTCTGGAACTTGATTTGAGCCAGAAAGAGAAAAAAAATCCCCAGGGTGAATCAGGGTTGAAATTCTCCAAAGTGTTACTTGCTGAACTTTCGAATGCAATTAAAGAAACCAGCACCAGGCTATTGCAACAAATCAACGAAGAATCGGTTCAGTCAAAAAATACTGAATCATCTCAGATGGTTTTTAATTTTGCCCTCGAAGAACCAGTAAAACCTGATTTACAGAAAAATTCAGAATTCCAGTCAAGGAACATCAAACCAATGTCAGAGTACAAGATAAAAATTAACCCCGACAGAATGAATCAATTACTCGCTGGCAGCTCGGCTGTGTTTTCCCAAATCATAAAAATCTCAACAGGTGAAGAAATTGATGTGGTGGATTACATGCCTGAATATGACCCTGTTTCAGGAGAAATTGTGCTCAGGTTCAAAATTATCAGCGGTGAATAACATAAACTGAGGTGATAATTAAGTATTTATTTTGCAGGCATAAAATGACTAAGGGCTAATCAAAATGGAATTTACAGGAGAAAATATTTTAGAATTTGAAAAGCGATTTCCGGACGACAAATCATGTCTGGTTTATCTTTCAGAACTTAAGTGGACAAATGGATTTGTTTGCACAAAGTGCGGACATACAAAGTTCACAATACGAAAAAAGAATTTTGCAAGAGATTGCAATCGATGCCATCACATTGAAAGTCCTACAGCTGGAACAATTTTTCATAGTTTACGGTTTGGCCAACGAAAAGCATTTGGGATTA
>RZYY01000223.1 GCA_009930115.1 Sphingobacteriia bacterium
TCATGCCCGTCCACTCGTAAGCGCACAAGGCATCGGCCACGGTCTTCTCGAGAATCTCGGCGGCACAGGGCTTCGTATGAAACCGGAAAACCTGCCCGGTGTTGACGGCCTCCATGGCCGAATCCAGATCAGCGTGCCCTGTGAGCATCACCCGGACCGATCTCGGCGAAATCTCCTGCACCCGCCTGAAAAAATCTATGCCGTTCATCCCGGGCATCCGCAGGTCCGACACGACCAGCGCGAAGGGACCATCGGAATCAAGCAAACACAAAGCTGCTTGTGGCGATTCCGCGGTATGGACCTCGAAACGGCGAAAGAAGATCGCGCGCATCGCGCCCAGAATGCCTGGGTCATCATCCACAAACAATATCTTCCGTTTTCGCTGTTTTTCCATCGACTCCCCGAAGCAGGTTGATGAATGCAACGGAGATATTTACACATTTCCGTATCATTACAATAGGCAAACGCTAAAATTCAGTAAAAAAACAGTAATCAAATCTCTTGGCAAGTGTCTGACAGTCAATTTTTCTGAAAAAGGCTCACGAGGAATATTTCACCCAGTCACGTTGAAAGTTGAGTATAATTTCAGCAAATTTATCACGTTACACGCAGACGATCTTGTCATAAAATAATAACCAGTCACAAAACAGGTAACACTGCGGATTCATTTGACCCTGTTTCGTCCGGACGCGTCACGTCTTTCTGTCACGACGCCTGGGACCTGCTCTATAAACACAAATTACAAGAACTTAACTACATGACACATTTAAAAATTAAGAAAAGGCGCATGCCGTGCCAACAATCGCGCAAGAGCATATCTGTGGCTAACACGTTGTTGACGGAAGACTTCAAAAAAAAATTTATAAATACGCTTATGAATTTTTCTATCAATGAAATGAATAATCACATTCAATATATTAACAATTTTACTCACTATTTAATAGAATTACAAAGTGAAAAACTTGATTCAACTCAAGTTAAAAATTTCAATTTATGCGCGCACTGTCAAGCAAATAACAAAAATATTAAAATACTTGAAGACTCGAACTCCGAAGCTTTAGAGATGATATTTGAAGGAATAGATCGAATAAAAGCGCTTACTAAGAATCTTAGCACAGCCCTAAACTATGAAAACAAAAGCTTCACGCACAGTCCAAACAAATTTATAGATATCATAATAAATCTTTATTCTACTCGATGGAAACATAAAGCTGAACTGACAATATCCTGTGAAAAAAATATCTATACTGAGGGCAGCAACGATATAAATATAAATTTAGCACTAATCATTTTGTTTGACACTGTTGACTATATTTTTAATAAAAATCTCACAGAAAATAAATTTTTTGCTCGCATCAGATTTAAATTAAGAAAAATAAATAATTCTTTCTCTCTGATTTTTCAAATAAAAAATTTTGATACCATTTGTATCGACAAAAATTTATCAGAATTAGGTAAAGAGTTTCAAGATAAATTTCACATAGCAAATGATATAATTGAAAAAGAGTATAACGGAATAGTCAACTTTAGTATTAATAATAATGGAATGCTTAATATAATATCGATAATTCCAAAGTATAAATGTCAATCTATAAGTCAAATTCAATGAAAAATTTTTATGAAATTACAAATGATCAGATAAAAAATTATGAATTCGATTCATTTAGTAATATTTATATTCAAAGAAAAAATTACATCTGGGATTGCATAACATTCAAAAACCAAAAATACATCTACTTATCGAAAGAATTCGATAAAATTGCAACTCAAGTAGTGCTTACTGAAATTGCCAACACATTAAAACCATTCACGGAAAAACAAAAAATTGACATAAATTCCGAAACTTTAACAACCCATAATACAAAAACACATGAATTGCTAACGCTAACACAATCAAGCAACAAAACAATTAATTTTCTGATAGAAAATACCATTAACAACATAATTAACATATCTCCTCATCAATGCAAATTTAAAATTAATATCTCTATAGGAAAAAACTTGCTTTTTAAAATTTCTACTGATTATTTCAACATATCAAATAGACATTTCATGTCTCATAAAAATATAGATAATTTTTTTAATTTAAAAAACATAAAATATTCATCCTATATTGATTTAATAAATTCATTTGCTGGAAAATTTTTTACAGGTTTACACATTAATAAATCTGGATACATGCTTCTGTGCTTATCTTTTACTGTCCCTTTCCACTTTGAAATTTAAATAAATCATTATGACACACGAAAAACTATTATGAAGTCAAATTTAAAAGGAAGAATTCTTATCGTGGATGACGAGGAGCACGTGCTGAGAGCCTTGAAAAATTGTCTTCGCAAAAATTTTTCTGTCACTACATTGCTAGAGCCTGCTGATGCCTTGAAACTCATTGAGAACTCAGAGCCATTCGCTGTTATTGTCGTTGACTACAGGATGCCTGGCATGAACGGTGCCGAACTGCTTTCGTGGATCAGATCCCACTCCCCCGAAAGCATCCGCATCTTGCTGACCGGATATGCAGACATCAACTCCGCCATGAAGGCAGTCAATGACGGTCAGATATTCAGGTTCCTGACCAAGCCCTGCCCGATACAGGATCTGGCCAAAGCCATCGAGGATGGCCAGGAACTGTTTCACAAGAACATGTCCGAACGGCAATTCATTCTCGAGGCACTCAAGGCATCGATCAAGGTACTCTCTGAAGTCCTGGCCGTGGCAAACCCCGAAGCATTTCAACGCACGCAACGCATCAAGGAACTGGCGCATCGGTTGTCGCGCTTTCTCAGACCAGAAAACCGCTTGCAGCTCGCACTGGCTGCGGCGCTCTCGCACATTGGCTGTATCAGCCTGCCTCGTGAACTTATCGCTAAAGTTGAGAGCGGCAGCGATCTTACCGCAGAAGAGTATGAACTCTTCGCCACTCACCCGAGACTGGGCGGGAATCTGGTCCGACGTATGCCCCGCATGGGCAAGGTGGCTGACATCATCGAAAACCAACTCGCCCCATCCATAGAAGAAATGCCTGAGGAAACCGCCTTATTGAAGATCCTTCTCCAATACGATCGGATGTATCGTCAAAACATTTCCGCCGCGGTAATCTCCGAGAGGTTAAAAGATATACATCCTCAGTTCGCCGAGATCCTTCTACACGCTTCGGAGTCGGACACATTCCAGCAAGAAGATTCTTTTCTAGGCAATTTGAAAGCATACGAAACTTCTTTGGACCAGCAGTGAAAGAATCGTAACAGTTCAATCAGATTCTTTCTGCGCCCTGTACAGACCGAATTTTTACACCTCTATGTAGACAACCTGATGCCTGGAAGAACGCGTTCAATGGACGCGACTTCTGTAGCATGGAGCCACGAACGTCATGAGATCCGCCCACACTTCCTTGTTTACGGCCATCAACTTGTTTATATTCGCCAGATACCCGAGCCTTGTCAGAAAATTTAAAAAAAGGATCGGCTATTACCCAAATATCGCTGCGCCTGAAAAGTATCACGAGATGATCTTCTGGAGAAAAATTTTCGACCGCAACCCGCTTTTCATCACGTTCTGCGACAAGCTTGCAGCGAAAGTATTCATCAAGGCGAAAATCCCTGAACCCGAAACCTCCGAGACCCACATGCCTAACGACTCC
>RZYY01000224.1 GCA_009930115.1 Sphingobacteriia bacterium
TGTCGGTGGCCATGAAAAAGATACCAAGCATCAGCCCGCCTGTGATCAGGTGGAAGAAGGGATCGGCATAAAAAGATGGGTCGATCAGCCAGAATATTCCGGCAAAGACAAAAGCTGTCAGCAGATAAGAGATCGGAATATGCCAGGTAATCACTTTCCTGAAAAACAGGTAAATCGCACCTAAAAGCAGCGCAATGGCAGACATCTCACCAAGTGATCCGGTTTGAAAACCAATCATCCTTTCGATGTAGTCGGGCATCTGTGGATCAGACATGATTTGTTCAATGGTTTTACCTGCTGTCTGACCTTCTTTGAGCAGTCCCAGAGGAGTAGCTCCTGTGATGGTATCGGTGATGGATGCTCCAAAAAGAGGTTTTGGCAGTGGCCATGTTGTCATTTGTGCAGGGAAAGAAATCAGCATAAAAACACGTCCTACAAGAGCCGGGTTGAACGGATTTTTGCCTATTCCGCCAAAAGCCATTTTGGCTATACCAATTGCCACAACAGCACCTACAATGATGATCCACGAAGGTATTCCGGCCGGAACATTAAAAGCCAGCAGCACACCTGTAACTATGGCTGAACCATCGTTGATGGTGAGCCCGCCTTTGATCAGGTATTTCTGAATAAGGTATTCGGTAACTATACAGGCAACCACTGAAACAGCAAGTACCCTGACAGCATCGAAACCAAAAAAGTAGATCGAAACGAGCATTGCCGGTATCATGGCAAATACTACGCTGTACATGATTTTTTTGATGGATTCGCCGGTATGTACGTGGGGTGAACCCGATATCGTAAGCATATTATCCATAGTTTAATTTTTTCTTGTTCTGATAATTTTACCAACAGTGGATTTTCCCAGTCTGATGAAATCGAGCAAAGGTCTTCCCGAAGGGCAGATAAACTGACATGAGCCACACTCTATGCAGTCCATAATCCTGTTTGATTCAGCTTCAGCCCACATTTCGTGTTCTACAAGTTGCTGCAGCAGATAAGGCTCCAGTCCCATAGGACAGGCGCTTACACATCTGGAACAGCGGATGCAGTTTTTCAGCGGAACGCGTTTTGCCGTGGAATCCGAGATCAGCAGGATGCCTGATGAACCTTTTACAATGGGCGCTTCTGGTGAAACCAATGCTTTTCCCATCATAGGACCACCACCGATCAGCTTACCAAGATTTGCGGGCATTCCGCCTGCATGGTCGATAAGATGCTGAACAGGTGTTCCAATTCTGACCATAAAGTTGGAAGGTTTTAATGCAGCATTTCCGGTTACAGTGACGATTCTTTCGATCAACGGCTTGTTCTTCTGAACAGCTTCGTAAACGGCAAAGGCAGTTCCTACATTATCCACCACACAGCCGGTTTCGATCGGCAGTTTTCCTGATGGAACCTCGCGTCCTGTAAGGGCTTTTATGAGTTGTTTTTCACCACCCTGAGGATATTTGACTTTCAGCGCGTGGATGGTGATTCCCTCAAATTGTCCGGCCAGACCGGTAAGGTGATCTATTGCATCCGGTTTGTTGGCCTCAATACCTATCATTGCTTTCTTCACACCTAAAGCTTTCATAAGTATGGATGTTCCGATCAGCATCTCTTCTCCATGTTCCAGCATAAGGCGGTGATCGGATGTCAGATAAGGCTCACACTCTACTCCGTTGATAATAAGCAGTTCAGCATGTTTCCCATCGGGTACCATCATTTTGACATGGGTTGGGAAAGTAGCTCCTCCAAGCCCGACAACACCCGTATCGGCTATTCGTTGAATGATTTCTTCCTTAGAAAGCTTAATTTCTCTGACGATATCGGGTGAGGTGTCGATGCCGTCTGCCCAAATATCTTCTTTTGTATCGATGAATACTGCTGTCCGCTTGTATCCCGACTGATCAGGTACTTCATCAATTTTAAAGACTTTTCCGGTAGCCGGTGAATGAATATTGGCCGAAATGAATCCGGCACTTGTAGCCAGCAGTTGGCCTGTTTTAACTTCATCACCCCTGCTGACAACAATTTTGGCCGGTGTTCCCAGATGTTGGGAAACAGGCACAAAAATTCGTGCTGGCAGTGGCAGTGTTTCAATGGCAACACCGGAGGACAATTTGTTTTCCGGCGGGTGAACGCCTCCAAGTTTGAATGTTTTTAAAATCATTTTCTATAAAATTGAGATCAGGATAAATTTACTGATTAAGATTTTGCTTCAACGGGTGCAGGTGCACCGGGTGTTTCAGCAGTTACTTCAGGTTTTGGTTTTCTCGGGGGGAAATTAATTTCGAGAATGGCATTGGTCGGACATTCTGCAACGCATTTGCGGCACAAGGTGCACTTGTAGGGATCAATGTAGGCAAGGTTGTTTTTCATGGTAATAGCACCGAAAGCGCACACTTTTTCGCATTTTCCGCAGCCAATGCAGGCCACAGCGCAGTTTTTACGTGCCGGCCCTCCTTTTTCCTCATTCATACAACTCACATAAATCCGGCGGCTTTTTTTGCCTTTCGGCCTTAATTCGAACAAACCTCTCGGACAGGCTTTTACGCAAGCTCCACAGGCCACGCATTTGTCTTCAACCACTACCGGCAGCCCTGTTTCCTTGTCCATATAGAGAGCATCGAATGTACATGCTGCCACGCAATCGCCCAGACCAAGACAACCATAAGGACATCCGCTTTCTCCGGCATACAGGTTATGGGTAAAGGCGCAGGAGGAAGGTCCGTCGTAACTGATCTTTTTCGGAGCATGTGCGTTAGAGCCATTGCAGCGAAGCACTGCAATCAAAGGTTCCTTTTCTTCAGCTTCAACACCGAGAATTTTTGCAACTTCATTCATTACCGCATTACCACCCACGGGGCAGAAAAATCCTTCAAGATTCCCGGCTTTCACTACTGCTTCGGCAAATGCCCTGCATCCAGCATATCCGCAACCACCGCAATTGGCATTGGGTAAGGCTGCTTCAACCTCGTCGATACGAGGGTCTTCGATTACTTTAAATTTCTGTGCAACAAAGTAAAGCAATACCGCTGCTGTTACTCCTATTGCACTCAACGAAACAACAGCGTAAATAATTAAATTATCCATGAAAATATGATTTTGTTTTTTGTATGTTATTCATTCACGATCATTTGGCTTAAATAATCCGACAAATACTTCAAAAATTATAACATGCAAAAAGGTTGCATCTTTCATCTCAATCAAACTGCAAAATTAAAATATATGTTAATGAGACCGATATTTTTTCGCAATTTAAAACGGTTTAAAACAAGGAGTTCCTTTAGTTTTGGTAAGTTATTGTCCTGTTTGATTTTGCCGATTTCTTACTTTTCAGCATGAATGGGCTCAAATTCTAAAAAACCGGTGTTTTTGATGACGAAAGATTATCGAATTTGAAGTTGAATGTCTTTTCAGCCAAAATTTATGATGGCGCTTGTGAAAACTAAACAAAAAACTCTTTTCTTGGATGAGGAGCAATTGTTTTTTCGGGGATGAACCGAAAACCAAAACAAAATTTCTGCGAATGCAGGTGTTAAGGAGCTACCGGCCTGCAATATCCGAAAGCAATCAGCTTTTTATGATCAAGTTATTGTGCTCTATTTTACAGACAATCCTGATAGCGTGGAGAGGTTCA
>RZYY01000064.1 GCA_009930115.1 Sphingobacteriia bacterium
TAGGACAACGATTTACACACTGACCGCAATTGGTACAAACTACATCATGAAGTGGTTTGCTGAGAAAAGTGGAAATCTTTTGTTGATCACCTTTATTAATTACAGCCAAAGCGCTTACGCCCTGCAAATCCGCACAGGTTCGAACACAACGCTGACAGCGTACACACTTGCTGTCATCTTTTACAATAGACGGAGAGCTGATATCGAGGATTTTGTCTTTCGGTTTAACCAAATCAAGGAAAACATGATCGCCAACACGGTACTCACTGGCAAGGCTCTGAAGTTCACAATTGCCATTTTTGAAACATTTGGTACAGTCGGCATTGTGTTCGGATAAAAGCAATTCGATAATGTGTTTCCGTGATGTCCTCACTTTTTCGCTGTTGGTGAATACTTCCATTCCTTCTGAAACCGGTGTTGCACAAGCAGCAGCAAGAAGTTTGGCACCTTTCACCTCAACCACACAAACCCTGCAGTTTCCGGCAACCTGCAAATCAGGATGGTCGCAAAGTGTAGGGATACGAAAATTAGCCTGGCGTGCAGCCTGCAAAATAGTTGTTCCTTCTTCAACCTTAACAGGCGTATTATTTATCTTGAGGTTTACAAAATATTTACTCATTGTATTGACTTTTTAAGTGATTGATTAGTAAATGATTTCTTCTCTGAAGTTATCCACTATGGAATTGAAAGGATTACTTACCGATTGTCCCAGGCCACATTTAGCAGCAATTTTCATGGTTGCGGTAAGTTTTTTCAGATCATCGAGATAGGAAGCTGGTTTTTCACCTCTTTTCACTGCTTCAATTCCTTTGAGCAATTGCTGGCAACCAACCCTGCAAGGTGTACACTGACCACATGATTCTTCGGCAAAAAACTCGAGATAATCGTGAAGCACATTGTACATTGATCGGGAACTGTTAAACACCATCATGGAACCACCCGTTGGAATGCCTTCGAAACCGATGATGGTTTCAGCAAATTTTTTCCTTGGCACGCAACTTCCGGATGCTCCTCCAACCTGAACTGCCTTTGCATCACCATCGGCAAATTCTTCAACAAACTGACTCAATGTCATACCTAACTCAAGTTCATATATACCTGGAATGGGGGTATCGCCTGATACACTAAAAACTTTTGATCCGCGTGAGTCTTTTGTCCCCAGTTCCTTAAATTTTTCCACACCTAACCTCGATATCATGGCAACATACACGAGGGTTTCCACATTGTTTATAACGGTTGGTTTTTTGTTATATCCCGCAACGGTAGGATAAGGGGGTTTGTTTCTGGGTTCACCGCGATGTCCTTCCATTGACTCGAAGAGAGCACTCTCTTCACCACATACGTATGCGCCGCTTCCGGAGCGAAGCTGAATCACAAAATCAATCGCTCTTTCTTTAAGTTGCCGGTTAAACAGGTCAAGTTTCTTTTGAAGATTTTTCAGGAGAAAATTATATTCGGCTCTCAAATATATAAATCCTTCTTTTGCGCCGATTACATAACTGCAAATCGTCATCCCAACGAAGATTTTTTCGGGAACCTGATCAAGTATTTCCCGATCTTTAAATGTACCCGGTTCACCTTCATCGGCATTGCAAATCACATATTTCTCATCGCCTTCCTGCAACCGCGTAAATTTCCACTTCAAACCAGTTAGAAAGCCTGCACCTCCTCTGCCTTTCAACCCTGAGTCGATAAGGTCATTGATGATGTCATCAGGCGAACGTTCTAGCGCCTTATCAAGTATTTCAATCGGGTTGTAACACTCCCCTTTATCGAAAATGATATCTACTTTTTTTAATTGCTTTTCCATAGTAGAATTCTCTTTAATGGTTTTTAAATAGTTTGAATTACTTTTTGGCATATTCCTCAATAATTTCGATAGCTTTCTGAGAAGTGAGCTCAGGATAAACCTCATCGTTGACGAGCATGACCGGTCCTTTGTGACACCACCCCAGGCAATTTGCCGTAAGCAGTGTAAATTTTTTGTCCGTAGTCGTTTCACCTACCTTGATCTTGAGAAGATCTTCGAGTGTTTTCAATATTTCATCCTTACCTTTCATATGGCAGGAGATGGTTTTGCACACCCGGATGACGTTTTTCCCGCGTGGCTGTGTATCAAGAAATGTGTAGAAAGAAGCAGTTCCATACACGTCAGCAGCGGAAAGATCTAACTCACGCGCTATGGCAATCATTGCCTCTTCTGACAGGTACCTTTCTTCTTTTACAACACCCTGCAAAACCGGCATAAGACTGTTGCGTGTTTTGCCATGTTGCTGTACCAATTCTTTTACTAAAAGATCAGTATTTGTCATTTTTCTAAAATTTGGTTAATTAATTTATTGATTGATCGTAATTTGGAATCATTCTTTGTTAATGAATTAACAAGATGGTGCAAAAATATTAAATTTGTTATTCACCAACCTTTTTTATTGAAATTTTTCTGTTGTATTGTCAATTTATAATCATTCTATTGAAAGTATGTTACTTAGCTGTTGGTCTTGATTACATAATTCACAATCATCTTCAGCTTTACTCATGGGGGTTATAATTCATCAGATTTACAGATATTAAAAGATTAGGTTATTTTCAATTTTCGGATAATTTTGCTTCGACTAAAACAAAATCAAATGAAACGAGGAATTATTGTCGCTGTCCTTTTGTTCTTCTTATTCAGCACTCAGCAAAGCAATGGACAGGTGATAAGCGTAATGAGTTTTAACATCAGGCTGAACACTCCTGCAGACAGTATAAACCAATGGGATTACAGAAAAGAAGAAGTGGTTGAAATGCTTCAATACTATCAACCTGATTTTATTGGTTTTCAGGAGGTTCTCTACGATCAGCTCAGATTTCTTGATACAGAGCTCAAAAATTATTCATTCATTGGTTCAGGAAGAAAAGACGGGAAAAATAAAGGAGAATTTACACCGGTGTTTTATGATAATTTGAAATACGAAGTACTGCAGAATGAAACTTTCTGGCTGTCGGAAAGTGGTGATACTGCTTCAGTCGGATGGGATGCTGCTTTGGAAAGAATATGCACTTTTGGGATTTTCAGAGAGAAACTTTCAGGCGACACCATTTTTGTTTTCAACACCCATTTTGATCACATTGGCAAAACAGCGAGATTGATGTCAGCAAAATTAATCCTGAAAAAACTGACAGAAATCACTGGTGCACATTCCAGCGTAATCCTGACAGGTGACTTTAACTGTAATGAAAACAGTGATCCGATAAATGAATTAAAAGGGGTGATGAAAGATGCCGGTGAGATATGCGAAATAGGAATTTACGGACCTGTTGGAACCTTTAATGGGTTTAATTCAGAAAAGCTGGTCGTTGACCGGATTGACTTTATTTTTGTTCGTAACTTCAGGGTTTTAAGGTATCGTCATATTGACGACAGGAAAGCAGACAATCTGTTTATTTCTGATCATTATCCTGTAGTAACAGATTTGAAAGCCAGGTAAGTTGGAGTAGCTGTCTCAAAAATCTATGGTTATACTCTCAATGTTTTTTACCCTTGATCCTTCAAATTGTGGAAAATGTTGAAAATCAGGATTTCGAACTCCACTCCAAACTATCGGGAGGGATGGGTAACCCTGATTTTCAACATTACTTAGAATATAGCCGGCTTTTAGAACAGCTTCCTTTTCACCTATTAATAATTATTTTTTCAACCTTTAAATAGTTCGCCCCGGATAAACTTTCAACGCTTGTTCCAAAACATTCATGGCACTATTCAGGTCTTTCACATTTAATACATAGCTAATCCTAACTTCATTCAAACCACGTCCTGGTGTAGAATAAAAGCCTGTGGCAGGCGCCATCATCACCGTTTCGTTATTATAATTGAAGTCTTCGAGCAACCACTGGCAAAATTTGTCAGAATTGTCGATTGGTAATCTTGCCACAACGTAAAATGCACCTGATGGTTTCGGGCAAAAAGCTCCTTTTATCCTATTGATGGATTCATAAACTGTATTTCTTCGTTTATGATATTCGGCCAAAACTTCGCTGAAATATTCGGAATCAGTATCAAGAGCAGCTTCAGCAGCTATTTGACCCAGACTTGGCGGGCTGAGACGTGCCTGGGCAAATTTGATTGCAGAGGCATAAACTTCTTTATTTTTGGTAATCATCACCCCGATCCTGACTCCACACATGCTATATCTTTTAGAAACCGAATCAATGAGTATAGTATTATCGTCAAGTCCGTCAAGATGCATTACAGAATGGTGTTTTCTTCCATCATAGCAAAACTCCCGGTAAACCTCATCAGCAATAAGGAAAAGGTCGTGTTTAATGACAATCTCTTTAAGCACTTTTAGTTCTTCTTCCGAGTAAAGATAACCTGTCGGATTGTTTGGATTACAAACAAGGATTGCTTTGGTCCGCGGTGTAATTGCCTTTTCAAATTCAGCAATCGGAGGTAAGGCAAAACCAGTTTCGATAGCCGAAAAGATTGGAACTACATTTATTCCTGCATTGGTGGCAAATCCGTTGTAATTTGCATAGAAGGGTTCGGGAATAATCACTTCATCACCAGGATCCATAATGGATTGCATAGTAAACAACAAGGCCTCTGAGGCACCTGTTGCAACAATAATCTGATCAGCGGAAATGTGAATATTGTTTTTTGCATAATAATCCACCAGTTTTTCCCGATAACTGATATAACCTGCAGAATGACTGTAAGCAACCAGCTTGTCCTGAAAATTCCTGATAGCTTCGATTGCGATCTCAGGAGTTTTAATATCGGGTTGTCCGATGTTAAGATGGTACACTTTTACTCCGCGTTTTTTGGCTGCTTCGGCAAACGGAACCAATTTTCTGATTGGGGAAGCAGGCATTTTTTTTCCTTTTTCTGATATTTTTGGCATAATACAAATATTAAAAGATTCAGATAAAAAAAACCGGCTTATGAACAGCCGGTAAATTGTCTTTTAAAACAAAAAAAATGAATTACTATTTATTTTTTTTCACCAACAGATTTTGGTTTCTCGGGCATGGTACTTTGTTGCTGACTTAAAACCTGTCCTTTTATCCTCAGCACAACATTTTGGTTGGAAGCATTCGACTGAACTGTTACTGACTTATTGATAGTACCAATTCGATTTGTGCTGTATTTTACATGGATTACTCCACTTTCTCCGGGGAGTATCGGCTCACGGGGCCATTTAGGTACGGTGCATCCGCAAGACGATCTGACATTGGTCAAAATCAGTGGTTCTTTCCCGGTGTTGGTAAAATTAAATTCGCAATTTCCATCACCATTGTATGGTATTGTACCATAGTCATGTACCGTCTTTTCAAATGTAATGACCGGTGCATTAGGATTTTCAGCAGGCTGCTGTTGTGATTTTGCCTCAACCTGAGCAAAGGTAGCAAATGCAAGCAAAAGGCCTGTTGCGAGTAATAAAATCTTTTTCATGGTTTTGAATTTTTAAGTTGAACTTTAGTTATTTTTATTGCCACAAAGGTAAAAAACTTAAATGAACTGCATGAAACTTCTTTAAAAAATAAAGTCTGTTAATTCATTTTATCAGGATTGAACCAATGCAGACAACGCCGGCCAATAATCACAAATATCATGCAATATTTCATATTACCGTAAATATCGGATGTTTACTTTTTTATAATTTTGGCAAAAATTCAATTAATCAGCTATGAACAGAAATTTTACCATTTTGATTTTATTACTGGTTTTGGGCAGTTCGTTTTTACTGTTTTCGTGTGCAACCAGAAAAAATGAATCGAAGCCACAGGAAATTAAAACTGCAGGTATTCCTTCACCTCCGGCTATTGTTTACAAAACAAAAGAAGACTACAGTAAGCTGGTTCCAATTATCCTTTCTGCCGACAAAAAAAGTGTAGTTTCTTTTCCCGCCCAGTCGGATATCAAAATCAACGGAAAGTTTTCTTACCCTGATCATCTGGAAGACGGATATATGCTCGACAACAGAGGGATAAATCAAAATGCTGCATTCCTCAGATTTACCTATGAAGATTATTACAACATGGACAATATTCCGACTGCTGAGCGATTGTTCAATTATATTCTCGATGATGATCCTTTCATCGAAATATACGAAGCAGGCCGACGCAGTATGTACAAAAATCCTGTGGACGAAATTAATCAACTAATAAGAGAGGGAAAAATGAGTGAAATGAAAAATCTGCTCGAATAAATTTCACCCTTCACACTCTGATTTATTTTAATTCTCAAATCATTTCGACACGGCCACGGCAATATTTCCTGCTGAAAAAAAATTCAACACTTAATTTTCAATTTCAACAGTGGATTTTTATTGCATGAATCATCACAATTTCTCCGGATAATCACCGAAATTGCCATCAGTAGTCATTTAACACAGCTATCCGTTTTAGCACTTATTAAACATAATAGCTCCCTTGTTGTTTGTATGGAGTAAATAAGCAAACAACAATGAAAAAACTGTTTTTACTGCTAATGTCAGTTCCTTTAATGGTTTACAGTCAGCGGGATTATTCCGCGATGCAGGTCAGTCATAATGAAGTAGCACCTGGTCTTTATCGTTTGTTTGTCGGAAATTCGGTAGCTGTTGTAGCTTTTAACGGCCCTGACGGACTATTGCTGATTGATGCAGCTTATGAGCAAACCATCAGGCAATTGCGGGATACATTAAACAGTTTGTTCAAAAAACCAGTTCGTTATCTTGTGAATACCCATCTTCATGGCGATCACACCGGTGGGAATGTCGAATTTGGGAAAGAAGCTGATATTATTTCACATCATTCCGTTAAGGCTTGGCTGAAATCTGATCGAAAGCTGGGAGACAACAATGTCGGTGCATTGTTCAGGAATGCTGTTCCCAATCTCACTTTTGAAGGAACATTTTATCTTGATTTCAACGGGCAAAATATTCAGATGCGGCATCTCGGAGGAGGACACACAGAAGGAGATATTATCATTTATTTTCCTGAATCCAATGTGCTGGTTGTCGGGGATTTATTATTTGCCGGTTTCTTCCCTTTTATCGACGTCAGTCAGGGTGGAAACCCGCTTGTTTTCATCGAAAACCTGCAATGGATCACAAAATCTTATCCTGAGGATGCTGTTGTAATTGGCGGGCATGGGCCTGTTTTTGCGATGGATCAGGTAAAAGAATATCTTTTTAATCTGCAGCAAACCATTAAGGTTATTTCTGATGCCAGGAAAAAAGGAATGACTGCCGACGAAATGAAGCAAAACCACATTCTTAAAAAGTGGGAAAGTTACGGAACATTTTTTATCACCGAAGATCGCTGGATTGACATTGTTTTTCCATTTACCGCAAAATAGAAAAACCCGAAATCTGACATTCCGGGTTTTTACTCTTTGTGAAAGATTTGAACAGAACCTTATTCAATTATTGTATTCCAACCGTAAATGTCATCATCTGTGCCTTCCTGAATTCCGCGTAATTTATTGTAAAGCATTGTGCTGATTGGGCCTGCTACACCATCCTTGCAGTATTCATAAACTTTCCCACCATCTCTGTCCACAATTTTTCCAATGGGCGAAATTACAGCAGCAGTACCGCAGGCACCTACCTCGTCAAAATCACCCAGTTCGTCAATTGCAACGGGTCTCAGTTCAATATTCAAACCCATATCTTTTGCAATCTGACGCAGACTCATGTTGGTAATTGAAGGAAGCACCGAATGAGAATCAGGAGTTATGTAATTATTTCCCTTGATAGCAAAAAAATTAGCCGGACCAGCTTCATCAATATATTTTCTGTCGGCTGAACTTCTGAAAATTACTGATGCAAACCCTTCTTTTTTCCCTCTGTCAAGAGGTTTCAGGCTGGCGGCATAGTTACCTCCTACTTTAATGTGACCTGTTCCATGAGGCGCTGCACGATCATAGTCTCCAATCACCTGCATACTTACCGGTTTAAAACCTTCTTTGAAATAAGGACCAACAGGGCCGACAAATACCATCAAAAGGTATTCGCTGGAAGGTTTCACACCAACTTCAGGACCGGCCCCGATGAGTAACGGACGAAGGTACAATGATGCTCCAAACCCATAAGGAGGAACGTATTTCTCGTTCAACTTTATGACTTTGGTAATCATCTCACCAAAAAGCTCAGACGGAGGTACAGCCATCATGACACCTTCAGCAGAACGCTGCATTCTTTTGGCATTTTCAGTCCAGCGAAAAATCCTGATTTTTCCGTCTTTCCCTCTGAAAGCTTTCATCCCTTCAAAGGCCTCCTGCCCATAATGCAGGCTGGTAGCTGCCATGTGAAGGTTGATGTACTCGGACGAAGAAATTTCCACCTCGCCCCATTTGCCATTCCGATAATAACAACGCACGTTGTAATCGGTTTTAAAATAGCCAAATGGCAAGTTTTTCCAATCTATATTCATCATCACTAATGATTTTTATTAATAAATGAGCCGCTAAAGTACAAAGAAATCTTTGGTGAAGGTCTTACAAAATCAAATATTAAGCAAAATAGAATCAGAATAAATAACTGAACAAACCTGATTGCAAAGGGCCAAGATGCATATAGCATGGTCTGATAATCATCCTTTGGATCTTTTATGCTCAATAGCAAATCCTGTCATTTTCACTTATTCATTGAATTGAAAGGGTTATTATCGGAACAAGTTTTACTTTTGCCACCGGTCTTTTATCCCACACTTTTTAACAAAGGATCAAAACCAATAAAAACAATCATACTGCATGACTATAAAAGCGATCATAGACCTTATAGATGGAAAACTGGTATCTGGTAATCCCGACTCTGCCCACATTGTCATAGAAGCCTTTGCATCTGACCTGATGAGCGATGTACTAACACTCGACAGTGGCAATCCTTTGCTCATTACCGGGTTAAGCAACCTGCAAACAATTCGCACAGCTGAAATGGCTGATATTCATGTGATTATTTTTGCACGGGGAAAAAAAACTACTGAAGAAATGATCGCTCTGGCTAAAGAAAACGACATAATCCTTATCGAAACCGGTTTTTCGGTTTTTCGTACTTGTGGGTTACTTTTTCAGCATGGTGTTAAACCAGTTTATTAGCAATCATGCAATTCAGTTTTGAAACAGAAGGAGGAAATTTCAGCAAAGCAGGAACAGCCTCCAGCGAGATAAAAAAAATCCTAAATCAGCTCAATGTTGACTACCGAATAATTAAAAGAGTGATAGTAGCGCTGTATGAAGCTGAAGTTAACATAGTAGCACATGCTCATCATGGATGGATATTGGTTGATATTGACACCGAACGGATCAGAATCATCCTGGATGATGAGGGCCCCGGAATTCCTGATATCGAAAAGGCAATGGAAGCAGGTTATTCTACAGCTTCGGCCAAAGTCAGGGAAATGGGCTTCGGTGCCGGGATGGGATTGCCTAATATCAGAAAAAACGCAGATGAGTTTCGCATTGAAAGTGAGATTAATAAAGGAACAAAACTGGAAATTACAGTATATTTCAAATAATTGCTTTCCTTAATCCCTTCAATGGGAAAGAGCACTTCATCTGATCGTTTAAAGAAACATTCATCTTTTGGACATGGATGGACGTTCATCTTAAGACTGTCGTCGTTGGGTCAGTATAAAATTTAAGAAAAATACCACCAGCTAAAACCAGTTCCGTGATAAAAACCTATTGTTTATTAATATTTTAACTGACATTCTGAGCCTTGGCAGAATAATATTCATTAAAATCAGCATTTACTTTAAGCTGCTTTGTGTGATTAATCATTATTTTTGCTTTTCAGGGAAAGCTTATTTAAACTGAATTTGAAATATTTTAAGAATGTCCTTAATTTTTGGTTTTTTTCCGGTAGTTTTGTTTTTAGCCTGTCTTTTTTTACTCGACAGTTTTAAATTGGTCAAAAGCAGGATTTTAGTTTCTTGTTTGGTTTGGGGAGTGATAAGTGCCGGCATCTCATATTTGATAAACACCAGGATTTCATCAGCATTGAGAATTGATTTTGAAACTTTTTCAAGGTGGATTGCTCCTGTTGTTGAAGAATTGATAAAATTAATGCTGATGCTTGTTCTTGTAAAGCGCAGGCAAATCGGCTTCATCATCGATGCTGCAATATACGGATTTGCCATCGGAACCGGGTTTGCATTGGCCGAAAACATTTATTATCTCATCAACCTTAGTGTAGGATTCGACGCCGCTTTGGCCATTGTCAGAGGATTTGGAACGGCAATCATGCATGGCGGGACAGTCGCTTTGTTTGGAATGATGCTCATCGAAGGAGTAAGACGTTCCCATCACTTATTTGTGTCATCCTTACCGGGTTTAGTTTTTGCAATCAGTTTACACAGTGCTTTCAATCAGTTTATGCTCAACCCATTGCTGCAGACATTACTCATCATTACCATTTTACCAGCAACTTTTGTCATTGTTTTTAATCAAAGTACAAAAAATCTTCAGCACTGGCTTGAGGTAGAATTCAGCAATGAGGTGGAAATGTTGCGTATGATACGTGCAGGTCGTTTTACAACCACAAAATCCGGAACATATCTGTCCACACTCAAGAACCATTTTTCTCCTGAAGTACTTGTGGATATGTATTGCTTCATCAGCCTGTATATGGAACTTTCCATTAAAGCCAAGCGAAATCTGATGCTCAGGGAAACGGGCTTTTCGATAATTATCGAACCTGATATCAACGAAAAACTGACCGAACTTAAACTTTTGAGAAAAAATATCGGAAAATCCGGCGAAATGGCTTTATTACCGCTTGTCAGAATGAGCTACAGAGAATTATGGAAACTAAATCAATTGAAAAAATAACAAAGAATCCAACATTTTACTTCATTTAATGTAATTTACCTATGATAGATGAGGAGTATGAAATAATCCGGAGAATTCAACAAGGACAGGTCAATGATTTTGAAATATTGGTAATCAAGTATCAATCCGCTGTTTTTAAATTGCTAATCAATATGTTACATAATTTTTCAACTGCAGAAGAACTAACTCAGGATGTGTTTGTAAAAGCTTACGAGCATCTGGGAAAATTCAATTTCAACAGCCGGTTTTTTAGTTGGTTGTATCGGATTGCAATTAATGATGCCATCAGTTATAATCAAAAAAAGAAAAACTGGTCAACAGAACAATACATCCCCGAATCTCCGGAAAAATCTGCTGAAGAAATAATCATTGCCGATGAAAAACAACAGGTTTTAAACCATTGCATTCATCAGCTTACCGAGAAAAACAAAGCAGTCATTATCCTTAAATATTATGAGCACCTGTCGTACGAAGAAATTGCGGAAGTGCTTTCTATCAATGAAGAGAAAGTGAAATCAAGGCTATTTGAAGCCCGCAAAGCATTAAAAAATTTATTGGAACAAAACCATTACTTTTAAAAGAAAAATCAGATGATGCAACCATCACACAAGAGATTGGAAGAACTGGTCAACAAAAAACTGGATAATTTATTGACTGCCGCTGAGCAGGCCGAGCTTCAAAAATTGCTGGCATCATCAGATGAAGCCCGTCAGTATGCTCAAAAAATGGAAACCATACATACGCAGCTTTTATCGGCAGCCACTGAGCAAAATACTATTGATGTGAGAGAAAAAATAATGAACCGGATCATCACTTCAAAACAAACAATAACAATGAAACAGGAAAAAAATGCATTGTGGTGGAGAACCATAAACCGGCAATCCATGAAATACGCAGCCATTCTGCTGATTGGAATAATGCTGGGAGCATCACTCACCTATTTGTTCACGTTGGGCAGGTTGAATACTGATGTTAATCTTGCCAAAGGACTAATGTCCTCACATCAGGGTAATTCTTCCTATTTCAGTGGTGAAGACTGGCAAATAAATGCCAATTACATGATTATTGACAAAGAAGTTGATCTATTTGTCAGTGTAAGAACCAACAACGAAATTCAGATCAACATGCAACTCGATCCGCAGGTATTCAAAATAATCAACTCACAATGTCAGGGTTGCAATCAGGCACCCAATGCAAATGTTTACAGCGGAAACGTTTCGTTCAGCTCGATGGGTGAAACAGTTTATAAAACGCAGCTTTCCTATCATCCTGGAATTGTTTCTCCGGTCAGGATTAGTGTTAGCCAAAATGGAACAATTCTTTACGAAGGAGATTTTATTATCCGTTAAATCCAACTTTAATTAATTAAACAAGTAATTTTGATACATAAATTAACAATTAAAAACATAACACAATGAAAACAAAGAAAAACTTTTTGCTCATTCTTGGATTAATCATCGGTTTTGCAGCAGGACTTATAGTCGGAATGATCTTTAACAACCCTGAAATTAACACCGGTGATGCTGCCGGCTCTATCGGCAAGGTTGATAAATACCGCAATGTAAAAATTACCGAAGCAGACATCGCTCTCAAAAATGAATTGCTGGCAGATGAAAAACTGCGCAACGCATTTGTTAATTATATGGATTACGAGTATTCAGCCTCTGTAAAACTGACAGAAGATATCAAATTTGCACTTTCGAAAGCTAATGAAGTAACCGAATTTTCTACTGATAATCAAATAGTTACCAAAGATTTGGAAAAATATCTCCAACTTCTCGAAAATGCCCGTGCCTATCTTTTTGAAGCCTCATTTACAGTTAAGAAATTAGATGCTGAAAACAAAATTGCCATGAGCACAATTCTTAATAATGCCAACAACGCAATCGCACAAATCAGGCAGGAAAACACAGCCGTTTTCAACTTTATGACTGCAATGGAGCAATTTTTTGATAAAAGTGAAAGAGGAACCTATTTAGAAATGGAAGAAGCCTACTCAGGACTTTTCGGAGATATGATTGCCACAAGTGTAGTTTCAAATGACCGCGTAACCTTCGAATATCTGCTCTCAAAGGATAAACTCTTTCAAAACACCTCAACCAGAGCTCTTAACAATGAAGCACTGCAGGGTTGGTTCTTATATGACGCTGAAAAAATGGGGATACAGGACATGGAAAATTTGAACGTAATTTATAATGCCGAGCAATTAGGTGTTATAGTCACAGACGTAGAAAGTCTCGGTACTTTACTTTTTATTTATGATGCCGAAAATCTTGGGGCTGGTTTCTCTCTTGGGACTGGTTTTACTAATATTGCAGCCTATGATGCTGAGAAGTTAGAATCATTCCGCAACATAAACGATCTTGGTGCAATCGCGGATATGCAGAGCTTGCAGATATTTGTCAAAAATGTACAGGATTTGCAGGCTTCTACGCTGTTGGATGCCGCAGCACTTGGAGATATGATGAATGCACAGAGTATTCATTAAACACCCTATAAAACGTGAAGCGAACTATATTTTTCACTCTTGTAGTCTTCCTCACCTTTTTCCGGATAGTTTATTCACAGAAAATATACAAACTGGAAGGAGATAAAATTCAGCTCGTTTATTTTGGCGATCGTTACAAATATCTCACCCCGCATGCATTACGCAGCTTCAATAATGCAATGGGATTTCATGAAGAACTGTGGGATTATGATCCCGGTAAGGTTTATGTCATGCTAAACGATTTTCAGGATTACGGCAACGGAGGGGCAATTACTATGCCCCTCAATCAGGTTATTATAGGAATTGGTGCATACAGCTTTGCCTTTAGTATCGTTCCTTCAAGCGAAAGGTTTCAATGGTTGTTCAACCATGAACTGACCCATGTGGTCATGACTGATAAACCCAACCACAAGGACAATTTCTGGAGAAAAGCACTGCTGGGAAAAGTACGACGCGATGAGGAGTATCCACTTTCAGCTGTCTGGAGTTATGCAACCGTTCCACGCTGGTATGCACCACGCTGGTATCAGGAAGGAATAGCATGTTTTATGGAAACCTGGATGTCGGGCGGACTTGGACGAGCAATGGGTTATTATGATGAGATGTATTTTCGAAGCATTGTACACGAAAACAATCCTATTCATTCCGTTATCGGGCTTGAAACAGAAGGCACAGCTCTCGACTTCCAGGTAGGAGCCAATGCATATCTTTATGGAACAAGATTTATCACCTATCTTGCTTATTCTTATGGCGTCGAAAAACTAAGGGATTTTTACCTTCGTTCCGACAGCAGCAAAGCATTTTATGCATCACAGTTCAAAAATGTCTACGGAAAATCATTACATGAAGCCTGGCAGGAATGGATTGTTTTTGAAAAAGATTTTCAGAAAAAAAACATCTCAAAAATCAGTGAATACCCGATTACCGAATTTACACCCATCACCAATGAACCCCTGGGTAGTATGTCCACTTTCAGATTCAACCCAAAAACAGGAAAAATTTACGCTGCCATAAACCATCCGGGAATAATATCTCAAATTGCTGAAATAGACATCTATTCCGGAAATATCCGAAAAATTGCCGACCTTGACAATCCGGCATTGTATTATTCGACCCATCTGGCTTACGATCCAGACAGCAACCTGGTATTTATCAGTGAGCAGACTAATAAGTACCGCAGCCTGGTGAGAATTGATGCATCATCCGGAAAAAAGAAAACTCTCATTCGATTCTCACGAACAGGTGATCTGGTTTTCAATCCTGCTGACAGAAGTATTTGGGGAGTCAGACTTGACAACGGCTATTCCACACTGGTCAAAATACCTCCACCCTACTCCGAAGTATTGCCAAGATTCACTGCTCCTTTCGGAAGATCAATTTTCGACCTTGATATTTCTTCTGACGGAAAACTGCTCCTTGCTTCGCTTTCAGGAATTCGTGGTGAACAGGAACTTGTGATGTTTAAACTTTCAGAACTGGAATCAGGCAATCAGGATTATACTTCTGTGAAAATACTCGAAGACAATACACTTACTCAATTTAAATTTGCACCTGACAACCAGTCCGCAATCGGGACTTCCTATTATACCGGAGTCTCCAATATCTGGCGGGTTGACCTGAATAACGGTTCTTTTGAATTGTTGTCAAATACTGAAACAGGATTTTTTATGCCTTTTCAGTATCACCCTGATTCGCTGCTGGTTTTAAGGTTTTACAGAGATGGAATGTTGCCCGGGAGAATACCGGTCAAAGTATTCGAAGATGCCAATGCCATCAATTTTTTAGGAAATGAAGTGGTTAATAAAAATCCACGTGTGGTTGAATGGTCCTTGCCAGCTCCCAAACCCGACACAACATCAAAAATCATTGACCAGCGGTACAGTCCGTTGCGTGAAATGAAACTTACCAGCGCATGGCCCGACATTGCAGGATATAAAAATACAATAGCTGCCGGATACAGGATGATCTGGCGTGACCCGATTTCTATCAGTCAGATTAATCTTTTTCTGGGCGTTTCACCATGGAGCACTTTCAATGATAAACAAAAACTTCACGGTAGTTTTTCATGGAGTTACTGGAACTGGAAACTTACTTCCACCTGGAATAAAACCGATTTTTATGATCTGTTCGGACCGACAAAACGAAGTCGTGCCGGTTATTCTTTAGGGCTTTCACGAACACGGAACTACACCTTGCGTGAACCTTTTAAATGGTCGTACAATTTCGGGCTTTATACATTTGGCGATCTTGAAGTATTACCCCAATATCAAAATATCGAAACCCCGATCAGCAATTTTCAGGTAGCTACAGCAGGTTTTTCCATGTCGAAATTGCGCCGGACGCTTGGCGGGGTAGATGACGAGAAAGGCTTCAAATGGTCAGTTGATGCAAGCACTTACTATGCAGGAGAAAAACTTTTCCCTTCCATCGTTTCAAATCAGGATGCAGGTTTCCTGTTGCCAGTGTTTCGAAATACCAGTTTTTGGATACGAAACAGTATTGGTGGCAGTTTTAGCCAGGATTCGTCATCACTCGCTTATCTTTATCTAGGAGGTTTTCGAAATAATTATGTTGACTGGCAGGAAGCCAGGCGCTACCGCAGCGATATCGCATTTCCGGGTGCCGATATTGATGAGATTAAAGTGAATGATTACATCAGAACAATGGGCGAATTAAACCTACAACCGATTCGCATGCGAAATATCGGAGCCACATGGCTTTATCCGACTTTCATCTATACTTCCTTGTTCGGCAGCCACCTGCTTACCGACCCTACCGGAAATGGATCAAGACGCAATATTTTTAATCTTGGTTTTCAAACCGATATCGAGGTAGTTATGTTTTCTTACATGAAAACCACCTGGTCCGTTGGTTATGCAGGCTTATTTGAACAAGGATATTTCCCGAGAGGACAGTTGATGTTATCGGTTAAATTACTTGGAAACTGATCGGGATAAACCTAAACCTGATATAATCGTAAATTCAGCTCATCAAAACAATGGAAACAAACGAATCGATGTTTGCCAGCATAATATTAGTACTCAACCTGTTCAGATTGGCCGGGGTGGGTGCAATATGTCTTCTATCGAAAAATTTTGAAAGTTATTCAGCAAGGCACCTCGAAAATTCGATTCGACTGCAACCAGTAAGGGTATCCAATAAAAATATTTTCTACACCTTCAATAACACAAAACCGGTTGCTGCATAATAAATCAGCTTTTAATCAAAAGAATAGTTTTCCAGCAGACCCTTCTATGTTGCTGACCAAATTTATTTTATTAAGGAACGTTAAATTACACTTTATGTCCTTGTTTGACAAGAATTTATATTTTTGTCTTG
>RZYY01000225.1 GCA_009930115.1 Sphingobacteriia bacterium
GAGAAAGCCCGGGAGATTGAAAGTAAATAGCCATCCACCAGGATCACCGTTTCCGATTTGATTGAAACCCATTTCACACCTCAGGAAATATCTGATGGGATTGATTTTTGCGATTTACTCATCCGGCTCAACCCCTCAGTTAGTGAACTGATCCGGCAACAATGGGAAAGCATCCTGCACAGTGGATAATCAACCCTGAGAAGTTACCAGGGATAACGAAATACAATCTATCTGTGCTCACTGAGGATTTGAACCTCAAACATAATTTAAACATATCCACGTCAGAGTATCATTTATTTTTGAAAACAACAAACATTTACAGTAATACTTTAAATAATCACTGTAAACAACAGTAAAATAACAGGTTATATTTCTAAAATAGATTAAAATAGAATAATTATTATGGGAAAACCAAAAGGAGCACCAAAGTCAGGCGGAAGGGTTGCAGGAACTCCGAACCGTACCACAGCAGAAATGAGACAGTTATTTCAAACATTTGTTGAAACTAACATGGAGAAACTACAATCAGATTTTGAAGCATTAACACCATCCGAGCGGATCAATATTTTAATGAAAATGATCCCAGTGTTTTTACCTCCACCACTGCCGGAGCAACCACCTGATCCATGGGGGTTGGATCAATTGCCAACAAAAAAATTAATTGAAATGTTAGATGCTTACTCAGAATAAAAAAGCCGGGGGTAACCACTCCGCCCGGCCTATTGTTCAACCAATTCGGCAAAACCGATTTGATGGAACAAAGATAGTATTTTTTTAAACTATAATCATGCGATTTGTTCCCCGATTTGTTCCCCTCAACAAAAAACCCGATGATAAAACATTGAATATCACCGGGTTTACTTTTTAAGTTGCAGCCCGTAGGGGGCTTATTGTTCATTACTCTGATTACTCTGAAACCATACTCTAAAACCCACTATTAGCGGGGATTTGTGAAAATGGCAAAACGTAGAAAAACATAAAAAAACATTAAATAAAGTGAAATTTTGTTCCCCGATTTGTTCCCCGATTAAAAATTATGTTTATCTTTGTTCCATTGTTCAACTAATAAATTACAGTGATGGCAAAACCAAGATTTTTTTTAAGAGAACCAAGTGCAAAAAACCCCACGTTAATTTTCCTGATTTACAAGCTCCCCACAGGGAAAAACTTCAAATATTCAACAGGAGAAAGTATCCACCCGGATCAATGGGATAATGCAGCACAGCGAGCCAAAACCAACCTGAGAGGCAATAAGGCTCAATTAGAAACCAACAAAGCTGTCAACCTGCAGTTGGAACGTTACCATATTAAACTCACTGAGATATTAACAGGATTACAGGCAGCAAAAGAAACTCCAACGATTGAGTTTTTACGTTCCGAAATGGATAAGGAGTTTTTAAAGGATACTCACCCCCGAAGGGTTGCAGATGAGAAACCCACCTTATTAAAATGGATTGATAACTGGATCGGGAATGTGAAATTCACGAGGGAAACACCACCGAAACCAATCAACCCCAGGACATTACTGAAATACAAAACCACCCTCAAAATATTGCAGGAATTTTCAAAGGAAAAACGGAGAGGCAGGCTGGATTTTGATGGGATTAACATGGATTTTTATTTTGATTTTACTGAGTACCTACAAAAAACCAGAAACTTAGCTCAAAACACTGTGGGCAAAAACGTAACCGTTTTGAAACTGTTTCTCAGGGAGGCTGTGGATGCTGGAGTAACAACAAACACCATCCACGAAAACCGCAAATTCGCAGTACCAACAGAGGATGTAGAGCATGTTTTTCTCACTGAAAAGGAACTGGATTTGATTTGCGAACTGGATTTGAACAACAAACCTGCATTGGATAGGGTAAGGGATTTATTTATGATTGGTTGTTATACTGCATTGAGATTTTCAGATTTTAGTAATATTAAACCTGAGAACATCATCACCACATCCTCCGGAGGGCGGGCGTTGAAAATTAACACAAGAAAAACATCCCACACGGTTGTTATCCCCATACACCCCAGAGTTGAGGCGATATTGGCCAAATATGAAAACAACCTCCCCAGGTCAATAAGCAACCAAAAAACGAATGTTTATTTAAAGGTTATCGGAGAAATGGCAGGGATCAAAACGATGGTCGAGGTTTCCAAAACTATTGGAGGCAAACGGGTTCAAACAACTATTCCGAAATTCAAACTGATAACCACCCACACAGCCAGGAGAACAGGGGCAACCAATATGTATTTAGCAGGTGTTCCGAGCCTTGCTATTATGAAGATTACAGGGCATAAAACGGAGAGCGTGTTTATGAAATATATTTGTATTGATGCAGAACAAAACGCAAACCTGATGATGCAGCAGGATTTTTTCAAACCAAAATTAAGGATCGTATAACATGGAATATATTAATTTGAGCGAGTTAAAAACCCACCCCCAGTACAAAAATGCTATTTCACTTATCGGGGATGATGGGATGGTATTTACTTACGAGGAGCTAACAATCAGGATTTTTACTCCTGTTATAGCAGTACTATTCATAGAACAACGATACCCTGAACTGATGGATGCTTATTGTCGGGGATACCAACTGGCCTGTGAGGATATGGGACGCCGATACCCTACACCCCAAGCAGTGGCAAAGGATTTGCAAATTATTTACGATAATCTAAAGAAAAAAATAAACATTTCCCCTGTTAATGTAACCGCTCAAAATATGGCTGAAATAGGCAGTTTAGCGGGGATGCTGGGTACAATAATCGAATGGGTTTATATGTTCCCTGAGAGCCTGAAAAACATCGTTAAACCGCCTGAGAACAAGCCTGAGAGCCATCGTTTAACTCATGCTCAAATTGCCCTTATTTGTGCTTATGAAGGGCGGGAGATTACAAAAAGCAATTGTAATGAGATTGCCGGAAAACATGGATGGAACTCGCCCACCTCCGGCGAAAGCATCCGGCAGGAATTTTGCATATGGCAGCAACCAACCAACCGGCATGGTAACCCCGATGCGGTTACAAGCCAAAAATTAAAAAACAAAATAACACTCATTGAGGGTATTATTCCAATGTTATCCAAAACCCACAGGCAACGGGCAATTGATGAGGTTTTGATACTCAAATCCCATCTTTTAAATATTTACGATGAGGAGTTGTAACCGATTTTTGTAACCGATTGTAACTGATTACCACCCCTCCGGCGGGATTTACTTTGCAGCATGTTTAACAAAAAATTACTGCAATGGAAAATCCATTTTTAACAATCAATTCGAGGTTGGCGAACATTGAAACCATGCTATTGGATATTAAGCATGGGCAACCAACCACACAGCCAGAAAAACCAGCCTTTTACATCACCCGAGCTGAGGCCGCCGCACGTTTGCGGATCACCCTCAGCACATTGGACAAATACTCCAGGTTGGGGGTCATTCAATCCTACAAGGTCGGGGGGAGAATACGTTTCAAATCATCCGAGTTGGATCAGGCATTTGAGGCTGTGAAAAATCAAAAATATCGGAGGGGGTGATGGATGACAAAAAAAAGCCCGGAGCAGGGAGCAGCGGGCACGAAGAACAGCGGAACAAAGATAAAAATTTTATACCAATTCAGCGAAAATGTT
>RZYY01000226.1 GCA_009930115.1 Sphingobacteriia bacterium
GCTTACGGACCGTTCTGCGAAGGTGATGAGGCCATCGTGTTCGCTGAACCCGGCGTGTTTACTTACAACAGTGAAGTAGTTACCGGTTTTGATCCGGTGGTTGCCGGTGATTACACCTTCGTTTACACCGAAACCAATGCCTTTGGATGCGCTGACTTCTGCGAGTTTGTGATCGTGGTCAACCCGCTGCCGGTATTTGATTGTCCGGCTAATTTTGATGTATGCGAGGATGGTGAAATTATTTTATTTAATCCTTTGGAGAATGAAACTTATTCTCTTGATGGTGTCATAATCACTTCATTCGATCCTGCAAGCCAAGGAGTTGGTGACTATGAAATTGTTTATACTGTTACCTCAGAATTTGGGTGCGTTGATTTCTGTACATTTACGATCTCAGTACATCCGCTGCCTGTTGCGATCTGTGAAGATATTGAAGTTTGTATTAATGCTGAACCGATCGAATTCAATCCAACTGGTTTTGAAACATTTACACTTAACGGTGAAATAATAACAGCATTCAATCCGGCAAATTACAGTGCCGGCGAGTATATTATTGAATATGTTATTACCACAGAGTTTGGCTGTACAAGTAGTTGTACTTTCATGATCACAGTACTGCCACTTCCCGAAATTACAATTCAGCCATCAAGTGTAAGTGATTTATATGGCGCTGATGTTCAATTCTCGATAAGTGCCAATAATGCAACTTCTTTCAGTTGGTATGGCCCGAACGGGTTTATTATTACAGAGATGAATACTGTATCTTCAACGCTCGTCATTGAAGACATCAAGCTGTCAGATCAGGGTAATTATTATTGTGAAGTAAATAATGAATGTGCCACCATAACCAGTGAAACCGTTTATCTGGAAGTATTACCCTGGACACAGGTAATTCCTCTTGAAAATCGTTTATCGGGAGTCTCTACTTACCTTGATCTGTTGGATTGTGATATTGCCACAATTCTAAATCAATTAGGTACAGATCTAATTGCATTTGAATTAATTGACAGGGTTTACGTACCTGGTAGTCAAACGTTCTGCTGGGATGAATCAAAAGGAGCAAAACTTTATTTAAACGACAATACGTGGCCAACTGAATTTACTGTTACAGGTTATCCTGTTCTTGGTCCTGAAATGGCAATCCGCCAAGGTTGGTCCATTATGCCTGTTTGGAGCAATGATACGGTTTATGCTGCAGACATATTTAATCAGTTGGGCAACAACCTGATTATTGCTATAAGTATTACATTTAATGAAGTTTACTGGCCTAATGGCAACATTTTCACACTTGAACACCTCGAACCGGGAAGTGCCTATCTGATCAAACTTGCCAATAATGCAACTATCGAATGGGATGTGCCAATTTCTAATACATCAATTCAGCACACTGTGATTGAAAATAAAACCAATTGGCCGGATGTGATACAAACCGGAAATTTCCATATGATTTCAGTGTCCATTCCGGAGATGGCAGAAATTCTTCCTGGCGATTTTATTGGTGTATTTGATGGTAATGAACAAATTGCCGGAATGGTAGAAATCACAAATCTGACTCAAAATCATCTCCTCAGAGCAAATGGCAACGATTATATGATGAATATCACCAAACAAAACAACCTTACAAACGGAAGCAAGATGTATTTCAAACTTTATCGTCCCGACACAGGAGCTGAATGGGAACTGGAACCGGTCTTCAGCAATGTAATGCCGAATACTGACATTTTCTATTCTTATGGAATGTCAATGATCGAAAGTTTTGGAGAGGACAAAACTGCATTGTCAAAACCAATAACCGAACAAGCTTCAGTGGAAATATATCCAAATCCTGCTACAAACTTGGTAAATATTATCTGTGATGAAATCATCCATTCTGTTTCATTATTGAACATTCTCGGGGAAGAAATCCGAAAATATCCTATGGAAAGAGAAAGTGGGCAGATTGAGTTTTATGGTTTGAAACCAGGAACCTATATCTTGCAGATTCACTTCCAAAACGGAACTATTTCAACTAATCACCTGATGGTAAGATAGTTATTGATAAGTCTCATAACAAGGCCGGAATTAAACAAAATTCCGGCTTTTTTATTGCGGTTTGGAAAAACTCCATATTAAGTACCAAAAAGTAACCGCAAGAACGCAAACAATTTCTACGTGATTTACTGATTTTTCTGGTAAAAATCAACTTTTTTGACTTTTAGCCACAACACTTTCACGGAATATATTTAAACTTGAATCGTGAAATTTAATTACTAACTATCAAACTATTAAGTTATGGCAAATGCATATCAGCAACAAATGAATGATTTCATGGCAAAAGTGATTGCCAAAAATCCAAGTGAAGTCGAATTCCACCAGGCTGTTCATGAGGTGGTAGAAACGCTTATTCCCTATGTGGAAGAAAATCCCAAGTACAAAGCCGCGAAAATTCTCGAGCGGATAGTTGAACCTGAGCGGGTTATTCTTTTCAGGGTTCCATGGCTGGATGATACAGGCGAAGTTCAGATCAACAAAGGTTATCGTATTGAAATGAACAGTGCCATTGGTCCATACAAAGGCGGGCTAAGATTTCACCCGACAGTGAATCTTGGTATTCTGAAATTTCTGGCTTTCGAACAGGTCTTTAAAAACGCTTTGACCACTTTGCCCATGGGCGGAGGTAAAGGTGGTTCCGATTTTGATCCAAAAGGAAAATCCGACAACGAGGTTATGCATTTTTGCCAGAGTTTCATGACTGAGTTATTTCGCCACATAGGTCCAGATACAGATGTACCTGCAGGCGATATAGGTGTTGGGGGACGTGAAATTGGGTTTTTATTTGGTCAGTATAAAAGGCTTAAAAATGAATTCACCGGTGTGCTGACGGGAAAAGGCATACACTGGGGCGGATCGCTCATACGCCCGGAAGCAACGGGATACGGTGCTACCTATTTTGCACAGGAAATGCTGCAAACGCGCAAACTTGATATCAAAGGAAAAATTGTGGCCATATCCGGTTCAGGCAATGTTGCTCAATATGCCTGTGAAAAAGTTACCGAGCTCGGCGGAAAAGTAGTTACAATGTCTGATTCCAATGGTTTTATTTACGATCCGGCAGGTATTGACAAAGAAAAACTTGCATGGCTCATGTGGCTTAAAAACATAAAACGCGGGCGGATTAAAGAATATGCTGAAAAGTTTGATTGTGAATACCATGAAGGATTACGGCCATGGGGTATTAAATGCGATATTGCAATGCCCTGTGCTACACAAAACGAAGTTAATGAAGATGAAGCGAGAACGCTCATCAACAATGGTTGTATTTGTATTTCCGAAGGAGCCAATATGCCCTCATCCCCGGAAGCAATTGAAGTTTACCAGAACTCCGGAATCCTTTATGGATTGGGAAAAGCAGCAAATGCTGGTGGAGTAGCTGTTTCAGGACTTGAAATGACCCAAAACTCAATGCGTCTTGGCTGGTCACGTGAAGAAGTTGATGCTCGTCTGCAGCGTATTATGAAAGACATTCACTCAACCTGCGTGAAATTTGGAAAACGGGAGGACGGATCTGTTGACTACGTGCAGGGAGCAAATATAGGAGGATTCGTGA
>RZYY01000065.1 GCA_009930115.1 Sphingobacteriia bacterium
TCATCCGCCAACCGGCGGACTAAAAAACTCTTCTACAAACCCTTCTTAATTTTGGAGTGCAAAAATAATATTTTTAAGGTCTTTACGAATTATTCAGAATTACTATTTTTGATTTGAGCTACTTTTTAGCCTCCAATAGTGAAATCAAAACAGAGAGTGAGTGAATAAATCAAAATAAATAAACTTTTAATGTGCTTCAGTCATCCCTTTTCTCCAATTATTAATGGAAGTTTAATCCTTATGTTTCTGCCCGATAATCATGCACTTTTTGTATCGCCCAATCTTACATGGAACGTTTTTAGAAACACGGACCTTGGTATGTTAGGGCAGATTTTTTCAGCTGATAAACAATCGGTTTTTCATCGTGCCGGATCATTGGGAATGATCACCTTTAAATACTCCTCTTAACATGAAAAGTTGAAATCAGATACTCTCCTCATTCAGAATATCTTCTTCGTAATAGCGCTCAACAACAATCTTTGCTTCTTCACGATCTTCCCGGTCAACAAAAACACTGACTGAGCCCACTGCTTCCGGTGCTGATTGTATAGGTGCATCCATCCCCCAGATTTCATCGCCAAGGTAAGCTTCAATATCATTATCCATCAACATATCCTTAATAATTTCAGCTTGCCAAAGAGTTCCTGAAAATACTGCTGTCGGTTTAAAGTTTTCTGGTATGCTCATGTTGTAAATTTTAAAATTAGTAAAATCAGTCAGGAAATGTTCAAAAGTATGTATAAAACAGCATTCTACCTATAAAAAGTACAAGGAACTTTTCAACATTTTGTTAGAAAAAAGAAGAATTTCAATTTAAATGGCTGTTAATACTCTGTAAAATCATAACACCTGCTGATTTCAAAGCCTTCCTTTGTGAATCTTGCACTTATTAAATATTGATTATCAATTGCATATTTTTAATTTAAAACTGATTATTCTCAAATAGATTACTTCGCAAAGCAAATAGTTATTTTTGCAGGATAATTAGAGATCAATATGAAAAATGTTTATCTGATTGGTTACATGGGAAGCGGTAAGTCCACTGCGGGAAAGCACCTTGCACGCATTCTTGATTATACATTTCTCGATATTGATCGCCATTTTGAGGAAACCTTCAGGATAACTGTAATGGATTTTTTCCAAAAATATGATGAACAGGCCTTTCGGATACTTGAACGCAAACTGCTTCAGGATACTTTCCAGCTGAATAATTATGTCATCTCCACGGGTGGCGGAACAGCCTGTTTCCAGGACAATATAAAATTAATAAACCAAAATGGGATTTCTGTTTACATATCCATGCATCCGGATTCACTCTTTGCGAGGTTGAAAAACGCTAAACGCCCGCGACCACGAATAACGCTGTTAAACGATGAGCAACTAAAATCTCAAATCGATATGGACATGCTTCAAAGGGAACAATTATACCAGCTTGCACATGTTAAGGTTAAAGGCGAAAATCTGGATGTCACGGCTCTTGCCAGGCTCATTGCTCCGAAGCTTGGAATTTCCTTAGCAACAGACTGACATTCTCGACATGATGCGTTTGAGGAAACATGTCAACCGGCTGAATTTTTTCAAGATTATATTTTTCAGAAAGCACCGCAATATCTCTGGCCTGAGTAGCAGGATTACAACTGACATACACAATCTTTTCCGGTGCAATAGTGAGTAATTGTTTTATCACGTCCGGATGCATACCGGATCTTGGGGGATCAGTAATAATGACATCCGGTTGACCATATTTTGCAATAAAATCCTGATTGAGGGTTTTTACGATGTCACCTACGACAAATTCTGTATTCTTAATTTTGTTTAGTTTAGAATTTTCAACAGCATCCTGAATTGCTGATGGAATGTACTCCACACCTATTGCTTTTCTAACATTTGATGCAATAAAGCAGGTAATGGTTCCGGTTCCACAATACAAATCGAACACTGTTTCATCCCCTTTGAAAGCAGCAAATGTTCTAACTACCTGATAAAGTCTGATTGCCTGTTTCGAATTGGTCTGATAAAAAGAAACCGGACCAACTTTGAATTTCAGGTTTTCCATCTCTTCGACCAGATATTGTTTGCCGGCATAATGATGAATCCCGAGATCATTGATAGTATCATTATTTTTTTTGTTAATAACATAAAAAAGTGAGGTGATTTGAGGGAAACGATTAATCAGTTCATCAAGCAAATCTTTGATTACTAAATCATCTTCATATCCAAAAACAACAATAACCATAGTTTCAGAGGAATTACCTGTTCTTATAATAACATTTCGCAGAAATCCACTGTGATTTCTCGAATCGTAGAATGAAAGATTTTTCTTTATCCCATAATCGCGTAATGCAAGACGGATGCTGTTACTTGGTTCTTGCTGCAGGTAGCAATTATTGAGATCAACAATACGATCGAACATTCCGGGTAAATGCATTCCCAGTCCGTTAGTACCGGGATTTTCCCCATTACTATTTTCGTTTTCGAGTAACCATTTACGATTAGAAAAAGAAAACTCGAGTTTATTTCGGTAAAAATACTGTTCGTCTGATCGGATAATCGGTTCGAATTCAGGTATTTTTAATTTCCCGATTCTTTCAAAATTATCAATTACCTGTTTTTGCTTGAAGTAGAGCTGAGCTTCGTAATCAAGATGCTGCCATTTGCAGCCTCCACACAACCCGAAATGTTCACACCGCGGTTGTATGCGTTTATCAGAATATTGGTAAAATTTTACTATCCTTCCTTCAAAATAAGATTTTTTTTTACTTACAACCTTGATATCAACCAAATCTCCGGGTGCAGCAAAAGGAACAAAAATAACCATACCGGCAACCCTGGCAACAGCTTTACCCTCAGCACCTGCATCGGTTATCAATACTTTTTCGAGCAACGGTAAGTCCGGTTTTTTTCTTCGTCCTGCCATGATGTTTTAATTCGCTGATTGAATCGCTGCAAAGAATTTTGTAATATTTTGTTTCAGTGGTCTGAAAGATAAATGAGGTTACAAATTACAACGGGGGATTATTCAATTAAACCTCGTCCTGTTTTTACAATTTGCCCACTTTGCTTAAGGTCATTGATCATCCGGTCGAGCACCCCATTGATAAAAACGCGGCTTTTTGGTGTACTGTATGTTTTAGCCAGTTCGATAATTTCATTCATGGTAACCTTTACAGGTATGGAAGGAAACTCCACAAGTTCAGCCAGCCCCATCTTTAACAATATCACATCCATCAAGGTAATTCTGTTCAACTCCCAATTACTCGCTTTGTCCTCAATAATTTTTTCGTATTCCTTGCTTTTAAGAATTGTTTTATGGAAAAGTTTAATCAGATATTTTTTGTCTTCATTCGGATCATCTTTCTGGTCAGTATTGTAAAGCGGGGGAAGTGGCTGCAAAGCATCATGATGTTTGCTGAAGCTCTGGATAATTTTCATGACACAAAAATTTGCCAGCACTATATCATTTGCCCAATAAACACTGATTTCTTCATACCAGGAGTTGAGAATTTCATTTTCAACGACCACATCCGTAAAAACTGTTATAAACAACTCCTTGTCTTCTTCAAACGAGCGATCAGGGTTATTCATATAGTCTTTGTAACCTTCCAAATCCCTCATTTCGTTAAATACCCGTCTGATCAAATCCTCATGATCTACCCAGTTGATTTTATAGGCATTTTTGCGTCGTTGAAAATCCTTATTATCAGCAAGTTTTGCTGAAAAATCATTTTCAATAAATTTGGTATTAGGATGAATATCTTCCGGCGTAGGGAAGAACTTTTTCTTGTTCTCCTCAATCCGTCTGGCAGCAAACTTTACAATTTCCAAGAGAAAAGAGAGCTGATAAATTGCCAGTTCATAAATGCGTTCAGTGCTGTTCAGCATGTTTTTCTCAGCAGTCAACAGATCGCCGTCTTCATTAATAAAGTAAGCGTAGAGTGCCTGCAAAGCTTTAATTCTTAAGTGCCTTCTGCTAAGCATAAAAAGGAAGAACAAGTTTTAAAAAAAATATTGCGGCAAAAGTATGATTTTTTGTAAGCATTTTTTTTATTTTGCAGCAAATTTTATTGTTTTGTGCATTAAAATTCTATTTTTGCACTTAACTAAAACCCAAAAGTTTGAATAAGATGGAAGATTCATTTAATCGGGACAACAGAGAAGATGTTTATTCGCTCGCTATCAGAGCCGGTAAGAGAACCTACTTTTTCGACGTTAAAGAAACCAGAAGCGGAGAAAAATATCTTACCATTACCGAAAGCAAACGCAGATTCAACAATGAATCCGGGAAATTTTTCTATGAAAAACATAAGATTTTCCTTTACAAAGAAGACTTTGAGAAGTTCTCCAATGGATTAAGCGGTGTGATTGATTTCATTCAAACTGGTAAAGAACCTGTAATTGAACAGGATGATAAACCCTTATCCACCAACACGGACATTAGTTTTGAAGACCTCGACAGTGAAAGGAAACCGGAGGAAAAACCCGCTGAAGAAAACGCTGACGACATCAAGACCGGGATTGAATAAAACGAGGACAATTGATTGAATTATCCGGCTGAGATTATTGCCTCTCATTGCATAACCCTGTCAAATCAGTAGTTTTGTGTTGATTACTTTTTAAAACTTCGCACCCCGACTAAGAAGATTAGTTTTACTTTTGCCATGAAAAATCATTCAGAATTTATGGGAAAAGTAATTGCCATTGCAAATCAGAAGGGAGGAGTCGGAAAAACAACCACCGCTATTAATTTGAGTGCAGGGTTTGCCGTGTTGGAATACAAAACACTTTTAATTGATGCCGATCCACAGGCAAATTCTACCTCAGGACTTGGTCACGATCCCCGCAATATTCAAAACAGTATTTATGAGTGTATTATAGACGACCTTCATCCGGAAAGAACTATATTGCATACCACCACACCAAACCTGGATATTATACCAGCACATATTGATCTGGTTGGAGCTGAAATAGAAATGATCAATATGCCCAATCGCGAAAAAATGATGAAAAAAGCAATTGACAAAATCAGAGATAATTATGATTTCATAATGATCGATTGCTCACCATCACTTGGTCTGATTACCGTAAATGCATTGGCTGCCGCCGATTCAGTAATTATTCCGGTTCAATGCGAATATTTTGCGCTCGAAGGCTTGGGAAAACTGCTCAACACCATTAAGATTGTTCAGTCCAGAATGAATCAGCAGCTTGATATCGAAGGCATCCTTCTTACCATGTATGATACCCGGCTAAGACTGGCCAAGCAGGTAGTGGAAGAAGTGAGAACACACTTTCAACAAATGGTATTTAATACTATTATACACCGCAATACCAAACTTGGAGAAGCCCCCAGCTTCGGAGAAACCATCATCATGCATGATGCCGAATCAAGCGGGGCAATCAACTACCTTAACCTGGCAAGGGAAATCCTGCAAAAAAACAATATGACCAGAATTGAACATGCTAAAAAAGATATTGAACTGAACTAAAAAAATGAATAAACCAAAGAGAAGTTCGCTGGGCAGAGGACTTGAAGCTATTTTACAAAGCCCTGATACAGACATCACATCCAAAGATATTTCGGGTAATTACGTTGTAGGTGCCATCGCAAATATTTCGATTGAAAAAATTGAAGCCAATCCTTTTCAACCAAGGAACAGATTCGAAGAAGAAGATCTGAACGAACTGGCAGATTCCATCCGCGAGCAAGGTATTATTCAACCTCTTACTGTACGCAAACTTGGTTACGACAAATACCAAATTATTGCCGGTGAGCGACGTCTCAGGGCTTCAAAAATTGCCGGCTTACGGGAAGTACCTTGCTATATCAGAGTAGCAAACGACGAAGAAATGCTCGAATTGGCACTTATCGAAAATATCCACCGGCAAGATTTAAATTCTCTTGAGATAGGAATCAGCTATCAACGATTAATGGAAGAATGCAATCTCACCCAGGAAGAATTGAGCAAACGCGTTGGCAAACAGCGTTCAACAATATCAAATTACATTCGCTTGCTGAAACTTCCCGCTGAAATACAGGTAGCTTTGCGCGACAATCTGATAACTATGAGCCATGCCCGCACATTTATTACCCTCGAAAACAAGGAAGAACAATTGCAACTGCTTGCAGAAATACTCGAAAATGAGCTTTCGGTAAGAGATATCGAACAACGGGTCAAGCAGAAAAGAAAAATAAAAGTAAAAAAAAGACCTGCTCCACTTCCTGACAAATATCAGTCGTTTGGTAAAAAACTGGAAAATACCCTTGGAGCAAAAGTCCAAATGAAAAAAAGTAATAAAGGAAAAGGCAGCATCGTTATCGGCTTCGATTCCGAAGAGGAACTTGACAGAATTATCAACCGTCTCTTAGATTAAACTTACTTATCAATAATTTTTTTTGAATCGCCTGAACAACATATTCAGCTCAACCTATCTGCCAGTTTTTATGTTGTGGATAGTTATGCTTCTGTCGTCAGAATCATCCCCGCAAACAGTAACTAACAGTAAAGATTCAACCACATTCCATTCACCAAAGAAAGCAGCTATTATGTCGGCTGCACTTCCAGGACTTGGACAAGCCTATAATAAAAAATACTGGAAGATTCCAATCATTTATGCCGGATTTGGTACACTCATTTATTTTATTCAAACAAATGGCAGTGAATACCGGAACTTCAGAAATGCCTACAACATAGTTGCAACGGGTGACACTGCCAGTTTTTCCACAAACGAATACGTAGTCCGGTACAACGGAAATATCAATCAATTGCAGGAAGGCAGAAATTACTACCGCCGAAACCTTGAGTTAAGCTATATCCTTACCGGTATGCTGTATATTTTGCAAATTATTGACGCCAGCGTGGATGCCAACCTATTTGATTTTGATGTAAGCGATGACCTGTCTTTTCGCTTTGAACCTATGACCAGTAATTATTTCCTGGCTTCAAAACCAACCCCGGGTATTACTTTAAAATACAGATTTTAACTTTATGAAAATTTTATTGCTTGGCTACGGCAAGATGGGAAAAGCCATCGAACAAAAGTCCCTTCAGGAAGGATATGATATTGTTGCGAAAATTGATTCACCAGCTGATTGGGAAATGTTTTTGCAAAACAGGAAGGCTGTCGATGTGGCCATTGAATTTACCACACCAAAATCAGCACCCGAAAACATCAGAAACTGCTTTAGGGAAAATTTACCTGTAGTCTGCGGTACAACTGGATGGGAATCCGAAAAAGAGTCGATCATCCGGGAATGCCACGATCAAAATAAAACACTTTTTACAGCTCCCAATTTTAGCCTGGGAGTAAATATTTTATTTATGTTGAACCGTTATCTGGCTGCAATAATGGCAAAAACACCACAATACGATGTGATGATTGAAGAAATTCATCACATTCATAAAATGGATACTCCAAGCGGTACTGCCAAAGCATTGGCTCAGGATATCATCAATCTTATTCAATGGAAAAGCCAATGGACCAACGGTGAAAGCAGCAAAAAAACAGACCTGACAATAGTTTCAAAAAGGGAAGATGAAATCCCAGGTACCCATATCATTCGATACGAATCAGCCATTGATGACATTGAGCTGAAGCACACCGCCAAAAACCGCCTGGGCTTTGTGCACGGAGCACTGCTTGCTGCTAAATGGATAAAAAACAAAACTGGTTATTTCACTATGGATGACCTTATGAATGACCTCTTTGGTCACTTTAAATAATAACAAAAAAACACTTTGTGAGTTAATTACTAATCAAAAGAACATAAATCAATTCCGATGAATACTCTTATTATCCTGATTCTGATCTTTTTATTCTTTCCGGTTTTTCTTTTCTGGATTTTCCCCAAAGCAGGTTCAGCATCCTGGAAAGTTTTCGTGCCAATGCTCAATTACTTTGAGTGGAATAAGATCAATGAAAAACCATTTTGGTGGTTTATTCTGCTTTTTGTTCCATTCATCAATATCTTCATGGTTTTTCTCATGATTGTTGAAACAGCCAAAGCTTTTAAAAAATTTAGCCTTGGACAACAGGCACTTGCAGTGTTGTTCCCTTTCGTTTATCTGCCTTATCTGGGGCTTGATGAACAAGAAAAATACCTAAATCAAAAAAGCCGTCCGGCCTATAAAAAATCAGTGGTAAGAGAATGGGTCGATGCCATCATTTTTGCAGTTGTTGCAGCAACTATTATCCGGACTTTTCTGCTGGAAGCATATACCATACCTACCTCATCCATGGAAAAATCGCTCCTTGTAGGTGATTTTCTGTTTGTAAGCAAAATGGCCTACGGACCGAAAGTACCCATGACGCCTGTTGCTTTCCCCTTTGTTCATCACACCATGCCATTGATTGGTGGCAAATCCTATGTCGAATGGTTCAAACTCCCTTATTACCGTTTCCCTGGCTTTGGGCCTGTGAAACTGTATGATGCTGTTGTATTCAATTATCCCAGTGGTGACACTGTTGTTCTGGAGCGACAGAATGAGGATTATTATCAGATTGTAAGAGATGCCGAAGAAAATTTTCGTCAACAATTTGGCGATCGTTACAAGCAGGGAATGGGACGTGACTGGGTGTGGTCAAAATATTCAGTAACAGCCCGTCCGCCCGATAAGCGTGAAAACTACATAAAACGCTGTATGGCAATGCCCGGAGATACCATCGAAATCATCAACAAAATCGTTTATCTAAATGGCAAAAAAGCATACATGCCGGAAAATATGCAATTCAATTATATGGTTACTGCCTCCGGTCAGGGCTTTAATCAACATGAACTTCAAAAAATCATGGAGGAATTTGGAATAACAGAAGGCCGGGCAATTACTCCCAATCGGGTTTTGTTGCCTTTAACAACCAAAATGGCCGAGAAACTGAGAACCAACCCACGCATTCGAAGTGTCGAAATCGAAGTAAGGCCAAAAGGAGAGTATTACAGTCCCATTTTTCCGCACAACCCCGAAAATTTCAAATGGAATGAAGACAATTTTGGTCCTTTGGTAATCCCAAAGACTGGTGCAACAATTGATATTTCCATGCAAAATATTGAACTCTATCGAAAACTTATTCACATTTATGATGGAAATACCCTGGAAGTAACTAATGGTAAAATCATTATCAATGGATTAGAAAGCACAACCTATACATTCAAACAAAACTATTACTGGCTGATGGGAGACAACAGAGATAACTCCGCTGACTCGCGCTTCTGGGGTTTTGTTCCTGAAGACCATGTTGTCGGAAAAGCTGTGTTTGTGTGGCTTTCACTTGATAAAAACAAAAGCCTGTTTTCAGGCAAAATACGCTGGAACAAAGGTTTAAGAATTATTTAACCTCAAACCTTTACATTATGAATAAAACCTTTGTCCTTCTTGTCATCGCACTTCTGTCTTTGGCTTTTTCGAACGATTTGTATCCACAAAAAAGATCATTTACCGGTAAAGTAATTTACAAAATCAATCTGGATTATACAGGTTTACCTGACGAGGCCAGAGCGATGATGCCAACTACGGTTACCACATACATCGGAAATGAGAAGGTAAAAACTGAAATTGCCACTATGATGGGGGATCAGCAGACAATTCTTGACCTGAATGAAAAATCGCATACTACCCTTATGGATGTAATGGGACAGAAATTGGCTATAAAAGACAGTTACGAAGAACTAATGAAACAAATGAATGATTTTCCTGAGTTTCGCATTGAAATTACAAATGAAACCATGGAAATTGCAGGTCTTGATTGTAAAAAAGTTCTCATTAAAAAAGTAAGTCCTGACGGAAAAGAATCAATAGATGGTCATGCCTGGTTCACCGATAAATTCAAACTCAATCCGGCTTTCAATTTCAATAATCCAACATTCAAAGATTTGAACGGACTATTGATGGATTATGAAATGATGACTGGTAACAATATGAAAATGAAGCTTACTGCTGTTGAGGTGAATAGTCAAAAAATTAAAGATTCTGAGTTTGAAATACCGTCTGAATACAAATTTGTGACCCGCCAGGAACTGAGCAGAATAATTGGTTTTTGAAACAAAAAGCTACTTTTAACAAACGTTTCAACAGGTTCAAGATCACATGGATTTAGCCTATCTATTAAAAACATAATGGATGAGATTGGCTCCCATTTGCAGTGCTTTAAGGCGTGTAGGTTCTGAATCATTATGTACTCGCTGGTCTTCCCACCCGTCACCCAGATCAGTTTCATAACTATAAAAAATCACCAGCCTACCTTCATAAATCATCCCAAATCCCTGAGGTGATTTCAGGTCATGCTCATGAATTTTTGGCAGACCATCTTTGAACTCATACTTTTGGTGATAAATTGGATGCGAAAATGGTAACTCGATCAATTCCAATTCTGGAAATATTTTTTGCAATTGTGGCCGGAGATACTTATCCATTCCATAGTTATCATCAGCATGAAGAAACCCTCCGGCAATGAGATAATCACGGAGATTTTTAATCTCCTGCTGAGAAAACACCACATTTCCATGCCCGGTCATGTGAATAAAAGGATAATTGAAAATATCCGGACTTCCGGCCTCAACAGTAGCCGGCACCGGATCAATATTTGTACCGAGGTTGCGATTGCAAAACTCAATCAGGTTGGTTAATGCAGAGGGATTCGCATACCAGTCTCCACCGCCGCGATATTTAAGCAAAGCAATTTGGAGATTCCCTGCCGGAGGTCTCGCTGATAAAGATGTCAAAGCAAGGATTAATATGAAAATGACTTGTTTCATCATTCTGTATTTATTTCTGATTGATCAGGTTTATGGTAAAACAGGCAGCCAGCGCTGCGGTTTCCGTTCTTAAACGATTTTCTCCCAAACTTATTGGAATGAATCCTGCAGACAATGATTCAGCTATTTCCGTTTTGCTAAAATCTCCTTCAGGCCCAATTAAAACGGTGGCATTGCTACCAGTTTTATAAACATGTTTTAGATGAGCGTGATTTTTTTCTTCATCAAGGAATGCAATAAAACCCTCACCATCGGAAACATTCTTTATTACTTCAGAAAAGTTAGTAAAGGGTTGGATTTCAGGCAGCCAAACCTGTTGAGATTGTTTTATTGCTGCAATACTGATTTTTCGCAAACGATCGCAGTTAATATGCATTCTTTCCGAATGATCGCACTGCATTAAAGTAATTTTAGCAATTCCAAATTCGGTTGCTTTTTCGACGAACCATTCTATTCGGGAAACATTTTTTGTTGGAGCAACCGCAATATGAATTCCAAAAGGTCTTTTTTCAAGCTCAATTACTTTTTCACAAATGTCGATAACGCATTTTTTGGGTGGTCATCAAGTATATTACCTGAAAATAAGCTTCCCCTGCCATTTGTCAGAAAAAGTTTGTCTTCCTTTTTCAACCTGAGCACTCTGGTAATGTGTTTTGATTCGTCCTGATCGAAAGTGTATAATCCCCGGCTTATTTCCGGAGCATAAAACCAGTGCATACTAGAAATTTTAAGTGTGTTATGATTACAAAAAAAACCCACCCGAAAGGGCAGGTTTTTTTGCTTAGTTAATTATATACCTATTTTAAAACTACTCTTTCAATTCTAACTGAATTTTCAGTGGTTAGTCTGATAAAGTAAACACCTTTTGACTGACCGGAAAGATCAAGTGAGCTATCCTTACTGAGTGATGTTGCAAGAATATCCTGTCCCTGAATGTTAGTTACTACAATATTAACGACTTGATTGATACCTGAAATATTTACCAGTCCGTTTGTCGGATTAGGATAAACAGCCAGTGCATTCAATTCACCTTCTGAAATTGAAGTTGATCCTACTTTCAGCTCAACAATCATTGACATACCATTCAATTCAAACAAACCGTCCGAATTACTCATCTCTTCGCTGAATGTTACCTGAAGTTCATGTTCTTTATTGCTGGAAGCTTTAAATAGTTTAAAAATTATCGGTTCTCCATCAGCCATTCCATCTTTAATTTCAGTAAATTCATCATCGCCAAAAACGGGCAGGAAAAGATTATTTTCATTTGAAGTAAACTCAGCAATACCAACACAACGGCTGTTTGCGTCAAACACACCAATCATATCACCTGACTCAAGCATATTCATTGCGGATTTATCAATCACAATGAAGTGTGGATTACCTGTGTTGGTAACCTCATTCCAAATTGGTGATTTAGCCATACGTTCTGGTTCTGCAATAGAAGGAGCAGGTGCTTTTGATACTGCTGGATAGGTATAGGAGGACGGAACAAACATATTTATCATATAGGCATGATCCGGCATAAGCCATGGGAGTAAATCAAGTCCTCCGTCAGGCCAGATAACTTTTGTAGGATCATAGATGTCGAACAAAATAAGCAGTTCGCCTTCAAGCTGATTCTGGAGATCATCAGTTGATACCGGAGCAGTAACTCTGACAGGAAGGTAACTTGATCCTGCAGGCAAAACAACAGTTTTATCATTTGTTTCAGATCCATAAATAACTGTGGTACCAATTTCTGTCATTTTGGATTTATAGCCATAGGTATTATAGATGTCGCCAATAGTATTCCAGTTTTGGGATGGCCACCAGATACCATAAGGTGTTTGGCGAACAGTAATTATCATATCCTCTGCAAGGCATTCGAGCTGGCTGGCAATATTCAGATCACCTGTCGGGTTCATATAGGTTGAAAAACCACTCCATCCTTCCCTTATCGTCAGCAACTGAACCTGTGTGATAAATATTTCAAAATCACCAAATGTTTCCATAAGGCCGTTTACCTTTGCATAATATGTTCCGGCAGGCAACATTCCGTAAATCTGTTCAAGATCATAGCCTGCACCTCCGCAATAGTTTTCACCAGCAAGCATAGTACCTTCACAATCACTGAATAATGTTAATTCTGCATTAAAATTCACATTATCCAGGGTAATTGCAACATCCATCGGATAAGGAACATCAAATTCAAACCATCTTTCATCTTCAACGCGCACAAGTGCTTCGGCAATTGCCGGATCATTCACTGTTCCGTAATCAATAGGATAATCGCAAAGTGAACCCGGCCTGATCAAAGGAGTAGCACACAGAATATTGGATTCAGGTGATTCAGTACCATCGGGAAGAATTTGTTTTATCAGGTAACACCATTCATCACCACCCGGATAAATTACATCCAGATAATAATTTCCAACAACACCATAAGCAATTGGAATAAAATAGGTTGGTGTACCTGGTATTATCTTACGACGGTAAACATTGAAGGTAGGCACATAATTTCCACCATCTTCATAAATAGTTACACCCCCTTCGAAGGAATGAGGGTCAAGTCCATAACCGTCGCCTTCAACGAGATAAAGAGCAACCAGTGGGCCTGCAGCACCTGCAGCAACTTCAACTTCCACACTGAAATTAATTTCTTCAGGATTGCTACTTTCATAAAATAACCCTGTCCATATCACTTTTTGACCAACAACAACACCGGGTACGTTATTGAGTAAACCTGCAGAAACAGGAGTAAACTCCGGTGGAAAGTTCATTTCTGCTGACACACCCCACTCAAAATCAGGTGAATAAATGTTCATGGTGAAATCAAGATCCATGGTAGCACCCGGGATGTAATCATTGGTTGAAAAGATATCGCCCATCAGTATTTTACTTCCATCAGCTTTTGGTGGTGCTATAGGCGCCCAGGTTAATTCGATCTGCTCAATATCTGCCGTAACAGAAAGCAGTTCAGGAGCCGGGAGCGGATCTAAAATAAAATTGACTGTTGTATGATTATCCTCGGTGACTATAACATCTGTTACTGATTTGGTTTCGTATCCTGCATCGTAACCATTAGCTTCAACAGTGTAAATTCCAACCGGAACCTCCATCAGGTAATTACCAGAAGCATTAGTTTGTACAAGAGCATCTCCTGCAAAAATATCAACACCTTCTATCCCAGCGATGACATCTGAACCAATCACATTACCGGTAATATAGCCGCTGGGTAATTCGGTTACTTCAAAATCTGCTATGTAGCTAAATCCCGGACAGTAAGTACCATAATAATCCATAGGTGCAATAAACAGGTAATAGGTACCTTTAGGCAGGTTAATTACCTGAACAAAATCTTCCTGACAAGGGGCTAAGATTTTATAGGCTGAAAGAAAATCGGTCACATTTTCACAACCGGGAACACCTGGAACGATTTGTCCTACAAGGCCAAACACTACTTGATCTTCGGTCTGAACATTCATTTTCAGACTTCCCGGAGATGACAATACAACCCTGAACCAGTCGGTATCGCGCGTGCCTGCAAAACTCCACAAATTACCACATATTATCGTTTCATCACTAATGTCAGTAAAACCGGGAATTTCCATATTACATCCTCCGTTGATAATATCTCCGCAAATTTCGCCTTCTGGCGTTCCACCCGGAGGGCATGAAAGTGTACATTCTTCAAATTCATAAATTGACAGAACACCTTCGCCTGTATGCCCGTCAAATCCTCCAATTTCGATTTTGTAAACCTCTCCCACAATAACTGGTATGATCACTTTTGATTGTAAACCATCATATCCGCATGCATCATCATTAGAGGCAATCAGGTTGGCTATATCAGGCGGGCAGAATGTTCCCGAAAATACACCAAGATCGGTATCGTAATCACTGCCGCAAAGATCAATTACGGCCAGACCGGAAAAACCTGCAGTATAATTGTACCAGATTTCCGGGCCTGTAGTATAACCACCAGGTGAATCTGTGGCTAATTCCGTTGAGAAAGCAAGATCGGAAACTTCACCAATTTCGGTAGCATTTACACATTCGTCATTTTCGACTGATGTTACCTGAGTAACAGTAAGGTCAAAATCGGGGATTGAAGTCGGATCTGGCCAGGTATCGACCATAATAAAATAGGTACCTGCATCCAGAGAAATAGTAAACCCATGAGGCGCTAATCCTCCGTTGTTGAGATCATAACTTATGGCAAGACACAAAGCTGACAGCGGGCAGCCATCAGATAATGCTATTCCGGTACGTGGAGTCCCTTTTGGATCTATAGTTACCTGAATTGTAGCAGGAGCAGCTAAATCTAATTGATAAACAATATCTTCTCCACCGTCAAAATCGTTTAAACAGGTATTATCGTAATGATTTCCCCTGCCGGTTGTGGTTTGATTCAAATCAGTAAAGGGTAATACCGTAATGTCAATGGGGTCGGTACAATCATCACCTTCGGCTTTTGACGTACCTTCTAATGCTAAAGGTACTACAACATCTGATCCATGTAAAAACTGAATCAGTTCCATTTTCTCAGGAGCATTATTCCCAATATAGCTATTGGGGCTATTCTGAGCAAAAAGAGTACTGGAAAACGTCAGCACCATTACTAAGAGACACAACTTTGTAAATGTTCTCATGATTTATTGATTTAAATTAGTAATTAATTATTTGATTTCGAAACTGAGTTTATGATTAAGTATTCAATGAAATGCTACAAATTATCAGCATAGTTTACCTGAAAACAATTGCAATAATACTCAATAATTGCATTTTGGCAAATCAATTTGCGAATATTTTTAAAAGTTTAACAAACCTGAAGGTAAAGGAAGTTTGTAAGTTTCTCACTTTTACCTTCTTCATAACTACCATAAAACCTGTTGTCAAATCATATCAAAGCATTGTAAACTGTATCCTTTAATAGTAAATTACCGTATTTTAAAGTTTGAAATGCAGTTTTTAATTAGTCTCAGCCGGAAAACTCCCTAAAATTAATTCTCAAAGATTTATTTATCCCGCTCTAAAGGGAATAAACAATGATTTTCAACTTAAATAGTTTTCTGGCAGAGATTAATTAATTCATTATCATTTAATTATCAATTTTTTTGAAAATGTATTTTTCAATCCCGTCATAGTGATGATATAAATTCCTTTGGAGATTGGTTCCAAATTTAGCTCCAAAGACTCACCTTGATTTAGTTGATTTAAATACTTTTTGTTGACAATGATACCTCCGGGATTAATCACCGAGATTTTTACCTCTGAATCAGCTTCATGACAAAGAAGCATGAAACTGCCATCAGAGGGATTTGGAATAATATCAAACCCGTCTTTTGATATCAGGTTTTCCTTAACATCAGTAAGTACACTAATTTCAACTTCGTCAATGTAAAGATTATTACCAATTCTGTTGAATGCTTCAAACATAATTTTGACATTTGGCTGGTTACAATAAGGAGTAATATCGAGGCTGATGCATTCTGCGCCATATCCTTGACCACACCAGTCTTCAGCTGACAAAGGATCAAAATAGTCAGCAGTTGGCGGAGATGTCTCAAATCCTCCGGCACCATCAGGACCATTAGCATAGATAGTTTCCCAATTTAATCCGCAATTGGTGGAAATTTTCACTAAAAGTGAGTCAACCTGCTGATATCGCTGTGCAT